>JAQCKL010000475.1 GCA_027592485.1 Cyanobacteriota bacterium | reverse complement strand
CCAGAGCAGGAGCTGGCCTTGGGGGTCCCACCACCGCAGCCAGTCACCCTGTCGCTGCTCCCGTTCCCCTTGCCAAGCGCCCAGAAAAAGCTGCATTGACTCCACCCAGTACAGGCCGTTTTCTTCCCTGACTTGGGCGGTGTAGCGACCGGTTTCATTGAGGCGGTATAGCTCCAAATCCCCTGAAACCGGTTCAAAAATGGCGTAGTACGGGATTTGCAAGACGGATTCGTAAAAAAACCATTTTCCCGGCGGATGGGTCGGCTTGCTGGAATATTCGCCCCCCTCCGTTTCCGAAATGAACTCCATCACGATGGCGGGAATGTCTCCCTCTAAATGGGGCGTGTAGCTGCGCTCAATCTCAGCCCTGGGAACGGTGGTGTGGGGCACATAGGCCCAGTCTGGGGCTTTCACGACGATGCGATCGTTGACAGTGGCACAGACCCCGTAGTTGGTCATGGCAAATGCAGTAGCGGCGATGCGTCCGGCTTGACTAAGGCTATCGGTGAGGGCCGCGGCCAACGCCGGCTGAGTGATGTTACCCACAGGATCATTGGGGAGTTTAAAATCCTCGGGCAGCTTTTCCCATCGAACCGATAGGGGACGGTTTTTGGGGGTGTGAGGGGTCGCAATAACCACGGTGAAGCAGACCGGATGGGTCGTCTTAAACGCAATCCCATTGTAAAGGGCGCGATCGCCATCCTCTACCCTGGCGCAAGCCGGATCAGGGGTCTGGGCGTAGCCCCAGCGGTACCATTTGTAGCAATCCGCACCATGGGCTGACGATGGTGAGGGAGGAGAGGCGATCGCCCCTCCTACAATGGTGAGGATTCATGTTGCTATCTACCTGCCACCGTGACTGCCTCACTCCTGCGGACGGACGATCCGATTGATTTACTCGAACAGACCCTGGCCTCCCTAGATCTGCCCGCAGACTGGATAGGGATTCGGGCCACGACCGATGTGGGCACATGGCGATCGCTGCGGGATGGCCACCCCGATGCCAACCGGCGGGCGCGAGACCAAGGGGCCATGGTAGAGGTGATGGTGGATGGGCAACTGGGCTATGCCGCCACCCACCACCTCACCCCCGAGGGGCTACGAGCGGCGGCAACCCAAGCCTGTCAGCAGGCCCAAGCCGCTGTGCCCTGGCGCATCCATGGGTTCACCCCCAGGATTCGCCCCCCCGTCAAAGGCATCTACCATTCCTCCGTACAGCGGCCTTTGCCCAGTCGCACGGCTGGTGAGATTAACGACCTGCTGGTGCAGGGGTGCGATCGCCTCAAGGTGTCCGACCAGATTGTGCAGACCCGCGCCAGTGCCAACACCCGCGAGGTCGATACTTGGCTGGTGAGCACCAGCGGCACCCAGGTCCACCAGCGCTTTGACTTTCTGATGCTGCATTTTGGGGTGACGGCCCAGGATGGCACCGTGGTGCAAACCCGCAGCACTAACGGCCCCGGTGCCCATTGCTATCAGGGGGGCTGGGAGCTGCTGGACGAGGCCACCCTCTGGCCCGCCGTCACCCAGGTGGGAGAGCAGGCCGTGGCCCTGCTCACCGCCGCCGACTGCCCCGAAATCACCACCCAGCTGGTGCTGGCCCCCGACCAGATGATGCTGCAAATCCACGAGAGCATCGGTCACCCCCTAGAGTTGGACCGCATCCTGGGGGATGAGCGCAACTATGCCGGGGGCAGCTTTGTGAAACCTAGCGACTTTGGCCAATTGCAGTACGGGTCAACGCACCTGAATGTCACCTTTGACCCGATGGTGGAGGGCGAGTTTGCCAGCTACGGGTTTGACGACACCGGTGCCGTGGCAGAACGGCAATATTTAATCCAGGATGGGATGCTGCGGCGGGGCCTCGGCAGCCATGAAAGTCAGGCCCGTTTGGGGGTGCCAGGGGTGGCCTGCGCCCGCGCCACCAGTTGGGACCGCCCCCCCATCGATCGCATGGCCAATATCAACCTAGAGCCTGGGGATAAAAGCTTCCATGACTTGATTGGGGCGATCGAAGACGGCGTGTATATGGAGGCCAACCGCTCCTGGTCCATTGATGACCAGCGCTACAAGTTTCAGTTTGGCTGTGAATATGCCCGCCGCATCCGCAAGGGTCAACTGGCCGAGGTGCTGCGTAACCCCAACTATCGGGCCACCACCCCCCAGTTTTGGCATAGCCTCGTGCAGGTGGGCGATCGCGACAGTTGGCAAACCTTTGGCACCCCCTTCTGCGGCAAAGGGGAACCCAACCAAATTATCCGGGTGGGCCATGGCTCACCGGTTTGCGCCTTTGCAAATATCGAAGTATTTGGGGGGGCCAGCTAATGACGACATCTCCCTGGGAAGACCACTTCCATCAACTGGCGAACAATCTAGCTGATCAATGTGATGACGGTGAGTGTTTCACACTCTCCCTGGTGGCGGAAGACAGTCAATTCACCCGGTTTAATCGCGCCCAGGTGCGCCAAACCGGCACCGTGGTGCGCGGCACCCTGACCCTGACCTGGATGGCGGCTGAGCGCGTCGCCAGTGAGTCGATGCCCTTCACCGCCGATCCGGCCCCTGACGGCGCGGCTTTGGCAGCAGCGGTGCAAACCTTGCGGTCTGAGCTGCCCCAATTGCCCGCTGATCCGTACCTTGTCCGACCCACCGGTACCAATACCAGTCGAGAGGTGTATGGCGGATCGCTGTTGCCCGTGGGTGCGATCGCCGCGCTGATGGAGCCGTTACAAGGGCTAGACGCAGTGGGCCTCTATGCGGGCGGCACTTCGGTGCGGGCCTACGCTGACTCGGCGGGGCAGCGCCATTGGTTTGAGACCCAAACCTTTACCCAGGACTACTCTCTATTTGCGGCAGATGGCCAAGCGGTGAAGGGTACCTATGCCGGTCGCCACTGGCAAACGGCGGACTATCAGAAAACCTTAGCGATCTCCAAGGATCTATTGGGGCAATTGGCGATGCCCCGAAAAACCCTCGATCGCGGCCACTATCGCACCTACTTTGCCCCAGCGGCGGTGGCTGATTTGGCCAGCATGTTGTCCTGGGGGAGCCTAGGGGAAGGGGCGATGCGGCGGGGGGGCAGTGCCCTCGGGCTCTTAAAACAGGGGGAGAAAACCCTCTGCGATCGCCTCACCGTCACCGAGGATTTTTCCCAGGGACAGGTGCCCAGATTCAATCAATACGGCGAGTTGGCCCCCCCAGTGCTGCCGCTGATTGCGGCAGGGAAGCTGGTCAACACCCTGGTTAGCGCCCGCACCGCCAAGGAGTACAGCATTCCCTCCACCTCTGCGGAGGGGGGAGAGTATTTGCGATCGCCCGTCCTCGCCCCCGGCACCCTCCCCACTGCCGACGTCCTGGCCGCATTGGATACGGGCCTTTATGTCTCCAACTTGCACTACCTCAACTGGAGCGATCGCCCCCAGGGTCGCATTACCGGCATGACCCGCTATGCCTGTTTTTGGGTGGAAAAGGGCGCGATCGTTTCCCCCATCGAAAATCTCCGCTTTGATGAAAGCCTCTACAACTTTTGGGGGCCGTACCTGATTGATTGCACCCAAGAAACGACCCTAGTGCCAGAGGTGGGCAGCTATGGCTATCGAGATTTGGGCGGCACCCAAGTGCCGGGGATGCTAGTGGAGAAGTTTGCCTACACCCTTTGAGAAGCTTAAATTAGGCCCGCTCTACCGGAAAACCAGCGGCGATTTCCTGGCCATTTAGCCCCAGGGCGATCGCATATTTTTTGATGAATCCCTGCACGTAAATAGCTTGGGGCAGGGCTTGGATGTCACCGATCTCAATCGCTTTGAGCTGATAAACCTGGATAAAAGTAGCTTGGGCGATCGCCTCAATAGTTTGCTGTTGATCAAGGCGAACTTGCCGTAAGTAGGCCCCAATTTCTCGTAACCGTACCGCTTGGAGGGCAGCCAAATTCGCAGGCTCGGGAGAAGTCGGGTCCGCAGGAGTGCTCATTAAAACCAGGGAGTAAGGAAACTTACAGCTGGTGTTTAGACTAAGTCATGCCCAAGTAGCCCCATCGCGTTGGATAGGGCTACTTGGGCTGTGGA
>JAQCKL010000474.1 GCA_027592485.1 Cyanobacteriota bacterium | reverse complement strand
CTGTCAATCCTGAATTATATGCATATATACCCGTACTGCTATCTAACCCAGGTGTTCCAGCTGCTGGTGATTTCCGGACTCAGCCATAACCCTATTAACCTAGTTTCACGATCACCCGGCGCTGTCTGATACAGAAGGCTTTTCAGGATCAGATGACGACTCGGCAATGGTATCCAATGCCCAGGCCATCTGCCTAAAAATTCCCCTAAGCATAGCTAATTCTTGATTTGTGGGAGCAGCTCGGTTAAAGAAACGCCGAAACTTTTCCATCCGACTGGCACTGGTGTGGGGATACAGGTATTCAATTTTCAGCAATAGCGTCTCTAACTGTTGATACAACCCCTCCATTTGGGCCATGGGAATTGGATTGGCAGCGGCGACGGTGACGGGGGGAGCGGGCGATCGCCCCTGAATACATCGGCCCAGTTCATAGCAGCACACTGCCACCGCTTGGGCCAAGTTAAGGGAGGGGTATTCAGGATTACTGGGAATGCCTAAAAACCGCTGAGCATAGTTCAGCTCAGCGTTACTCAATCCCCGGTCTTCAGGGCCAAAAATCAAAGCCGTGCTCAGGCCAGGCGGATCTTCAGGCCAGGGGAGTAGCCAGGGGAGGACCGCTTCCGGCAATTCTAGGGGGGTTTCTGGGCTACGGGGTCGGGCCGTGGTGGCGATCGCCCGATGGCAATCGGCCAGGGCATCTGGCAGGGTCGGCACCACCCGAGCCGCCTCCAAGAGCGGCAGCGCATGGACGGCCATCCGTCTAGCCGCAGCCCCTAAGTAATTGCATTGGGGATTGACCAATACCAGTTGGCTTAACCCCATATTGGCCATAACCCGAGCCGCAGAGCCAACGTTGAGTGGTCCAGCCGGGGCCACCAAGATGATCCGAATAGCACTGAGGGGAGAGAAGGGCATGGCAAATGAAAGCACCGCTTAGCTGGGTAAGTATAGCGCTGGCCACTATGCTTAGGACAGCTAGGATCGCTCTGATCCTTAGCGCAGAAGCACAGGGGCTCGCAGTCTTGTCCTCACCGGACTGGCGCTGCCATACCCAATTAGTCACCGCTGACGCAAGAGACGCTCGCCTAAGGCGTCATATCGCACTGAAGTACCATGGGACGCCAACGCTCAAAAGCTGATTTACCCACAAAGATTTGCCCCAAGTGCCAGCGCCCCTTTACCTGGCGTAAAAAATGGGCGGATTGCTGGGAGCAGGTCAAATATTGCTCTGAGCGCTGCCGTCGCCGTCGGGCCTAGACTAGCGCCTTTAGTTGTTTAACACCTGGGGCCAATTTTGGTTGGCTTTGTCAATATTGCCAGGGATGTCTTCAACCCAGCGGTCTTTGACATTCTGGTTGTAATTGAGATAGAGCTTGCCATCCACAATGTCCCAAGCATTGGGGTCAATCGCCGCCGTTTTGCCTTGACTGACCGCCCATGCACAATAGCCCCCATACTGAGGCGCAAATTGGTCGGGATCACTGGCGAATTGGTCGCGATTTTCGGCGCTGGCAAAGTGCCAAGTCGCCCCATTCCAATCATGGCTATAGGCCGCCTCTCCCTGGACATAAGTTCCATCGGTAAAGTAAGCCACCGGATCCGCCCCTTTGAGGGCAATTCCAGCTTCGGCATATACGACCGGCTGCTTAAAGGTCTCAGCGGCCACTGCAGTGGTTTCTGTCGCCTCGGTTGTGGCAGCCGCTTCAGTTGTTTGCGATGGCCCAGTCCCAGAGGAGGCAGTCCCAGAGGAGACAGTGCCGGAATTGTTGGAGGTGGGGGTGCAACTGGCCACCAGCAACGCCATAGACAGAACGGAAAAGGTCAATATTAAACGCATGGCAGTTCAGGGGAGAAAAGTCAGCAATGATTGTCTCGCTTTATAGAAATAATTGCCTAGCCTGAGAGCCTTCTGAGAACCCTCTGAAAGTTTCAGGACCATCCGGCCATGCCAGTGCGCTTGGACTAATTTTTCTGTATAGGGAATATAGCCTGATCCATTTCTTGAAATCAGTGGTATCACATATGCAGTGTTTTCCTAAGATACACAACGCCTTGGTAACTAGCCGTGGGGGGTGGGCCGCATTGTCCTTGTCATGGACCTTTCGGTTACTCCGTAGTTTGCCATCAGGGGTTGGAGCATAAGCCCACAGTAGTTTTCGAAACGAATACTGAAGTCTATGGATCCTGCTTTCCTAATCGTCATGGTAGTTCTATTTTTCATGTGGACCCGCGAGAATTTCCCTGGATTTTTTCCGAAAAAGACTAAGGACAAACCCACCAAAGAAGGTGATCTTGCCAAGGCTTTGGAGAAATATCTGCTTGAGGGTGTCAAGACTAGGCTTTAAGCGCCAACTCAACTAAAAAGTAGCCCGCTCGCTCGGGATCTACATCAAATCGAGTTAGGGAAAAAACGGTCTCTGGATGGACAGTGATCTCCCTGGGGAATGATTCGGAACGACGGCTGAGGACGTGATTGACGTTAGGGGGCGGGCTATACTGGCGAAGCCCTGAGGCTACTTTGGTCTATGACTTCTCTGAACGTCCATGCCTGCCACTGAACCCGTTGCACCGCTAGCAGAATCTCAATTCCAGGCGGCTGTGCGCGCCCGAACCTTCTTGGTGACTGCCGAGGTAATGCCCCCTAAGGGGGCTGATCCCCAGCATATGGTGGCCATGGCTGAGGGGCTGAGGGGGCGCGTCCACGGGGTCAATATTACCGATGGTAGTCGCGCCGTGATGCGGATGTCTTCCCTGGCTGCCGCTGTGATTTTGCAACGGCAGGGGATCGAACCGATTTGCCAGATGGCTTGCCGCGATCGCAATCGCATTGCCCTACAGGCTGATCTGCTGGGGGCCTCAGCCTTAGGGATTCGCAATGTTCTGGCCTTGACCGGTGATCCAGTCAAGGCGGGTGATCATCCTCAATCCCGTAGCGTATTTGACCTAGAGTCGATCCGGTTGCTGCGCCTGATTCAGCAACTCAACCAGGGGCAAGACCATAATGGGAAACCGCTCACCGATCACGCCACCACCCTTTTCCCTGGAGCGGCGATCGATCCCCAGAGTCCCAGTTGGTCAGGCTTACAGCGGCGGTTTGAGCGCAAGCTAGAGGCGGGGGCTCAGTTTTTCCAGAGTCAGTTGATTACTGACTTTGAGCGGCTAGACAAGTTTATGGGGCAGATTGCGGCAGGGTGCGATCGCCCCATCCTAGCGGGCATTTTTCTGTTGAAATCCGCCAAGAACGCGCTGTTTATTAACCGCAATGTCCCTGGGGTCCAGATTCCCCAATCGGTAATTGACCGTCTCGCCCAGGCAGAAGATCCCCTGCGGGAGGGGATGCAGATTGCCGCTGAGCAGGTACAGGCGGCCCAACAACTCTGTCAGGGGGTCCATATGATGGCGGTGCGCCGCGAGGATCTGATCCCTGAAATTCTAGACTTGGCGGGTATTGGGACGATTTGCCAGAATAGCTAAGGGGGCTCAATCCACTTTTCTTGCCGGTTACAATCGCCATCGCACCTTTGCCATGTTGGTTATCTCTCAACACATCACCCTGCCCGATACGGATATCGAGATGCAGGCCATCCGTTCCCAGGGGGCGGGGGGACAAAACGTAAATAAGGTGGCGACGGCGATTCACCTGCGGTTTGACGTGGCCGCGTCGTCTCTCCCAGAGACCTACAAGGAAAGGGTGTTGGCCCTACGGGACCGACGCATTTCTAAGGATGGGGTGATTGTGATTAAGGCCCAGCAGCATCGCAGCCAAGAGAAAAATCGGGTTGAGGCGCTGTCGCGGCTCCAAACCTTGCTCCAAACGGTGACGACGGCCCCAAAACCCCGCCGCCCGACCCGCCCTTCTGGTGGTTCTAAACAACGCCGGTTGGATCAGAAAACCAAGCGCGGGCAGCTCAAAACCCTACGAGGTAATGTCGATTTCCCCTAATGGTTGCATCCCCCAATCCCATGGCTGAGTTGAGCGATCGCCGTCGTCATTCCCCCGCCACAGCCCGTAACCGCGAACCAATTTTGGCCGTACTCCAGGCAGCGTTGCCCCCCGCAGGGACGC
>JAQCKL010000473.1 GCA_027592485.1 Cyanobacteriota bacterium | reverse complement strand
GCATTCGCGATCAGGTGCCCATTACCTATGTGACGCCGGAGCCCTATGTGGGTCACCTGGGGGGGTCGGGGGTGCAAAACGCCCGCGAACTGACGGCGGATTTGATGGCTAAGCGGGGCATTGAGGTGATCGACAATGCCGCGATTACGGCGGTGGACCCAACCGCGATCGCCCTGGCGGATGGGCGTCGCCTACCCTTCCGGTACGCCATGGTGTTGCCCGCCTTCCGGGGGGCAGAGTTCATCCGCGCGGTGCCGGGACTGGGGGATGAGCGGGGCTTCATCCCCGTGGAGTCCACCCAACGCCATCCCCAGTTTCCCAACATCTACGCCGCTGGGGTGAGCATCAAGCTAGCCCAGCCAGACCAAACCCCCATCCCCATTGGGCTCCCCAAGAGTGGTCAGATGGCTGAGGCCATGGCCACCGCCGCCGCCCACAACATTGCGGTGGATGTGGGGGCCGTGAAGGCCGATTGGCAAGTGCCCACCCTGGATGCCCTCTGCTTTGCGGAATTTGGCGATACGGGCATTGCCTACATTGCCGCCCCGGTGCTGCCCGATGCAGTCACGGGCAAACGCCGCCATTCCTATGCGGTGCGGGGGCCGTGGGTGGTGTGGGTGAAGGCCGCCTTTGAGGAATATTTCATGATGAAAATTCGCTGGGGGGTGGGGATGCCCTGGTATGAACGGCTGGGGCTGCGGGCGTTGTTTGGCCTCAAGCTGCTGCGGAATCTATCGGGGGAACCCCAAACCCTACCGCCGGAACCAAAATCCCTCGCCAGTTGAGCCAGCGTCCCTGCCCCATGGAGTACTCCTTGGGTCTCCAGCGATCCATGCCCACCCCAGCATTTGTCCAGGGTGGGCATAGATCGCCCGTTACCCTTGATAGCGCACGGGCCGCTCAAACCGACGGGTCAACACAATCCCCTGCTGAAACTGTGGCGCGAAACGCCGCTCTACCTCCAGCAACGATGCAGGCAGGACAAGATCAGTGCGGTGATACTGAGTCCCAAGCGGCGTCAATGGGCAACCCCTTGCCTGGGGCAGTGGAGCCAGGGAACCGGGAGAGGATCACGGGAGCATCCCACAGCAGCAACAAGTATTGAGCTTTGCTCAGGCTGCTCCCTAAGCCGCTAAAATCTTTATCTGCTCAAGGTAATCTCGGCTTTCCTCATCAGTACTCACCAAATATCTTTGATAATAGGTATTGATCTGAGCTGGAGTATTCGCATCTGGTTCCAGTAAATTCAATGCTGCCACAGCACAGCCCCAATTACCTGTCTGCCAACCGTAGTTAAGAATCAGAGCGCCGGGATCAAGGCTGTGCTCTTGACCCAGACACCTGGCTTTTGTAAGTAAACGCTGTTGATTTAGATTGTGAGCCCATTGAGGTGAGATATCTCCAAACAAAAGCTGGGTCGCAAACTGGTTGGCTGCGTCTTCCTCCTCATCGTTGACGCCATCTTTGAAAGATTCGTCTGACAAGATCCCCTCTTGCAAATGGCCATGGGCAATATGTCCTAACTCATGAGCCAATATAAAAAGCAACCAAGCAGAGTATTTACGAGAAGAACCAATGACAACAACAGGGCGTCTCTTGCTCATATCTACCAATCCATCATACTTTTTGGGCCTACTGCCCCCTTTCCCAAAAAGAGAGAGTAAGTCAAACTGAATGACTGGGATGCCAGAACTCCAACAAAAATCAAGCAAACCTTCCAAGCTTACACATGAACTATTTTTATTTTTAAGTATTAATTCTCTGATGCCTGAGGGATTGCGAGGAATCGATCGGTAAGGCATCCTAACCGCTTCAAGAACAGTGCTGGCGACACACCGGGCTAAATACACAAAAAGTTCTGGGAGTTCTGAATTCTCCTGCTTTTTCTGAAGCTTGAATTTCCTGGCAGAAATCGGCGCAAAATCTAGTAAAAGATTTGATTCTTGAGAAACACTAACCTCTAAGACAAGACGTCTTGCCAAAGACTTTAAGAGTCTTGAAATTGCTTCTTGATCAGCTTCAAAATCATCTCTCCACCAGGATGGAAAGGCAACATTTTTAATAAAAGACTTAGACAATCCTAGCGCTTTTAGCTGAGCGACAATGTCTGACAAAGCAACTTTTGCAATTGGCACTGCTGCACTGTCTACTGAGATTGCCTCAAAATTCTCCAGCCAGTCCCCTTCTACATCATCAAAATACTTGTGAATCCGGTCAACCCCGTGCTCTTGCCAATCCTGCTGATATTGCCGCACAGCATGCAAAGCAGCCCTAGCCTTTTCAATAGGGTCAGAATTTTCACCAAAACTAAAAATATTGGTTTCGCTAGTCATGGCTGACACCAAAAGATCCACTTAAAGATCTGTTACAACATTGTAGCCGTTAGCGCTTGGCTCATCACTGTAGCTCAAGATCACTGTAACGAGTCGAGACACCAGTGAATTGTCCGTAGGGTTGTAGCTGACGAGCAATCCACGCTGAATGCGCCAATATTGCAAGGTTTCTTCCCACCCTCGCCGCTTATCAGCCAGATATCGCCCTGAGACGGTCGTCAACTGAACACACAGCGGAGACTCACCCTCCCCAGAAGCCAGCAGATCCGTTGCCATAGACAGATCGAGCAGGTGTCTCCACAGGTAGCTGCCCCCTCGGCTCTCAATCTCTCGGGCAAGGTTTCTCAATATCAGCTCATCATCTCGCTTGAAGTTCCCCTGCATCACCTCCCGCTTCCAGTTAGGAAACTTCGGATCCCAATCGTTGATCCATCGTGGAAACAAAACCTCAAACCAGTATTGCTCTGCGGCTGAATTATTCTCACTCAGGTAGAGTTGCTGTCTTTGTTCTGGACTCAGCGATCTAAGTGCAAGCCAAAGCTCGGCATCTAGGATGACTTCCGTAAGGAGAACCAAAACATAGGGTTTGCTCGTTAACAGGCCATCCTTTTTGTCTTCAATCCACTTTGTTAGAGCAGTCAACTTCTGGGCTAAGGGCAGTTCCGTTGCTGTGGCTTGCTGAGTCAATTGCCCAAGTTTTTCCCGAGCTTTCTGAGGGGAGAGTCGCTTTGATGGCACCGCTCAAAGTAATTTTTTTTTTGCGAATTCGCTTCATTCTAGATCAGTGGTTGCAGGTTGGCGAAGGCGTATGAGTGAAGTGGGCACTGTCCACGCCAAATAGGCATTCGAGCGATCGCTTTACCGAATGTTTTAGACTTGCCACGCTACTACAGTGAGGGCCGATCGCCCCATCCCTCTTTTCGTCAACAAATTCACAAATACGGTTGCACCCTGGCCGGACATTGTGTAGCGTGTCTCTCACGGGGAATGGTTCTAGGCGGGGAAGAGAGGAGGTGGCACTCCTCAAATCCCCTGAACATCCCGCTTAGCGATGGTAAGACGAGATGTCTGGGATCATTTTATGGTCTAGCTTCTGGTTGCGCCTCATTTGGGAAGTGCTAGAGAGTTCCCCGTTTTCCTTAACACCGAAAACGGAGACACCCGTCATGTTGCAAGCATCCACCGGGGCGGCCCAACCCGCCCCCGAGTTTCGCCTACCCTCCTTCAATCAAGAAGCCGTGCGCCACATTCTGCTGGGCGACTACGGGGCCTTGATGGAGGCCATCAACCGCATGGCCGTCCTCGGCTACTGCGAACGCATCGCCTGGAGCGAACCCCTACCCACGGGGCGCAATGGCGAATTTATCAGCGTCATGACCCGCAGGCGCACCCTGCCCTAGCGGCAAATGCAGCCCTTGGTCGCGGGTGGAACCGCGACCGGGGGCTGAGCAAAGTTGGGCGATCGCGCTTAGATTGTCCCCTAGCTTTCCAGCGTCACCCCGTCATACATCAGCGCACTGGGCAGCGCCACCCCCACACTGTCCAGCGCCACAGTGTCCCCCGTTTGGTACGCCTGATAAAGCCACAGCCGTCCTTCCCCCCGGCGATACACCTCCACATAGATGCTTGTACTGCTGACCAACACATACTCCATCAACGTGGGCAATGTCCGGTACTCCTTAAATTTGTCCCCCCGATCCAGCGCCTCCGTGCCTGGAGAAAGCACCTCCACAATTAACTTAG
>JAQCKL010000472.1 GCA_027592485.1 Cyanobacteriota bacterium | reverse complement strand
ATAGCGGTGTGCAGCGATCTGCGGAGGGCACCAGACCCACCCTTCCCAAACCGGTAGATTCATGGTCGGCAATCGCCTAAGCAAAATTAAGGGGGAGTCGGTTGTTCCTGTAGGGACAGTCCCAGTTCCTGGCTCAGACACCGCCCGATCCACAGCAACTCGTCTCGGCTAAAGGGAAAATGGCGCTGGGTCAGTTGAAAGCAGCGCTCCCGCGTATTCAGCCACAACAGCTTTTTCTTGGGGTGGATGCCCAGGGCCGTAATCTCATCCCTGGGGCATTGCCAGAGTCGATGGCGCAGAAAGGGGGCGATCGCCATCTCTCGCTCTATTTGAATCTGTTCCGAGCTAATCAACAACCGGGTTTGCCACAACAGCGTCGGCGTAAATACCCGCGAGAGCTGGGCTACAGCCCAAGCTCCAAAGGCAGTGGAGACAGGCAAGCCAATCAAGAAAGCAACAATGCCGAAGGGGGTGGCTGAGGCAAATAGAAGGCCGGCAATCAACGTAAACGGGAACGAAATCAGGCCCGAGCCCATAGAAAACACCACCCCTGCCAGCAGCAAACTCAACCAAGCACCGGGTCGCCGCAACCGAAACCCCAGGGCGGGCAGCAAAATATCTACCCCTTCGGGATGGCGCACCATCATCGGGCGACGTACGGTTTGGGGTTCCGGCGGGGTCAATTCTCCCGTTTTAAGGCGATGTAAGGCCTCCAAGGCGAGGGCCGCCGTGGCGGGGCGCTGGTCCATGTCGGGCTCCACCAAACTGCGGAGCCATTGGCGAAAGCCGGGACTGAGGTGGCGGGCTAAGGGTTCAAACTGTAGCCGCATCGACTGCTGGGGCAGTTCTGAAGGATGCTGCCCCGTGGCCAAATAAATCAGGGTCGCCCCCAAACTATAGAGGTCCGAAGCGGGGACGGCCCGTCCCCCAAACTGCTCCGGGGGCATATAGCCGTAGGTCCCCACCACGGTGATTGTGCCGAGGGCGGGGGCGCTGGCCCCTTGCACTGAGCCAAAGTCCACGAGATACAGCGGTCCGAGCCCTGGGGCGGTGGCGGTGGCGGTGGCTGGCGGCTGACGGTCGATTTTCGCCAAAAGAATATTGCTGGGCTTTAGATCCCGATGGATCAAGGGGGGGGATTGCTGGTGCAAATAGGCCAGGATATCCAGCAAGCGGGCGGCCATGGCTTGGAGGTCGATTTCGGTAAAGGTCCGACCCTGGCGCACCTGATCCTCTAAGGAGGGGGCAGCCACATAGTCTTGCACCAGGGCAAACCCCTGACAGTCGGGCCGATCCACCTCAAAGTCATCTAAATAGTTGGGAATAGCCCCATGATCCAGGGCTTTGAGCACCGCCGCCTCCCGTTGGAAGAGTCGCAAATCTGCCCAGGAAAAGGCTTCGCCAAACAGCAGCAGCTTGACCACCACCGGCCTGCCCTGCAGTCGGTCATCGGCCAGGAACGTGCGACGCCCGGTGTTTTTGCCCAGTAGCTGCCGCACCTCATAGCGATCGCCCAGCCGTTGACCCGACCAGTCCAGAGGGGGTGTCATCACAGCCCCCGATCAGGGATAGAGTCAGCCGTGCCTCGGGCACCGAGCCTGGTTTGGGTGCCTAGCCCAGCACCCCTATGGCTGGCCATCTTGCCCTGCTCAGGGCGGCCACTGGGATCAGGCGCGACGGCTTCTAGGGGGCCTGAGCAGCGGGATGTCCAGGAAAAAGATGAGCGATCCGGGGTCAGGGCCAGGAGATGTATCATTTTTTAGACATTGGGATCATTTCTGGGCAATAGTCTAGACAATGGAGGGCGATCGCCGTTTTGGATTGGGAGCAGTCACCATGCGGTATTGGGCTTTATTTTCCTGTAGTGGCCTCATTACCTTGGCCGCCTATGGGGTGACCGAGTCAGCGGACCTCCAGGCCTCGGCTCGGGTTCAACCCGCCGAGCGCACCCAGAAATTTCCCCCGGCCCTGGTGAATAGGACTCCAACTCAGCCCCAGGTGGTTCCCCAACCCCTACCCCCCCAGGCCATTGCCCCGCCGGTGGACCTTGCCACCCCAGCCTTTGCGCCCGCATCGGTGCCAGGGACTGCTTTCGCTGCCCCGGCTCAGCGGTCAGCGCTTGCGGCTGTGCCGACCACCGTGGGTCCACTGCCGCCCGGCCCCACCATTACGCTGTCATCACTGTCATCACCCCCCGCCCCCGTCTTTACGCCCCAGAGGCCGACGGCAGTCCCCCATACACCGCTGCCAGAACCGACCTTACCCACTTGGCGACCCGGTGGGGATACCCCCGTCGAAACCCATGGTGCCGAGGCGTTGGTACGACCCCAGGCTTCGATCTTGACCCGAGCCACCCAACCCGAGGCAACCCGCCCCCAACCTTTGACCGCAGCGGAGCGCCGACAGCCCTGTCAGTCAGCATGGACATTACCCTGGCGCACATCAGCCCTAACCGCCGCCAAAGTTGAAAGCAGCTCGGTGGTTTGTGCTGAGGGTACTAACGCATTGGCACAGAGAATTCCCGACGCCGCCACGGCGGGCACCCCAATGCCGGGCAGGGTGCTATCCCCCACCCGCAACAAGCCTTTTACGGGGGTTTTGCAGCTCGGGAATGCCCCCGCTCCCGCCGCGATCGCCGGTCCATAGGTGCCCTGATAACGGCGTAAAAACCGCTGGTGGGTGAGGGGCGTCCCGATCAGCTCTAGCACCACCCGATCGCGAATATCAGGAATCACCCGTTCCAAGGCCCGGTATAACACCTGGGCCTTGGTTTGTTTTTGGCGGTCATACCCAGGTCCCCGTTGCCACCCAGCCCAGGGCTCCAAGGTGTAGGCATGGACTACATGGTGGCCGTCTGGGGCCAAACCTGGATCTAGCACCGATGGGATTGAAATCATGCAGGTGTTGCCCGGTGCTGTGAGGGGGCGATCGCCGTCCTGGAGCACCACATGGTGGATCGCCAAATCTGCCAGATCCGCCGCCCGAATCCCTAAATGCAGGTGCATAAAGCTATGGATGGCCGGGGTCCCTAGGGCCGCAGTCCGAAAATCGGGGGGTAAATCCCCTGGGGCGAGCAGTTGGGTGTAGGTGTCCCAGAGGCTGGCGTTAGAAATCACCACCGGAGCCGCTAAGGTTTGGCCGTTCCGGAGTTGCACCCCGGTAACCTGGCGATTTTTTAGAAGAATTCTCTCCACAGGGGTACCCAGCCGTAACTCTCCCCCCCAGCGCTGCAGCCCCCGGACCAGGGCCATCACCAGGGCGTCACTGCCGCCAATGGGGTAGTCCACCGGGGCGGTTTCCCGTTCGCCGTAGACAAAGGCCACCTCCGGCGCAATCGTTTCGTGGGCGGTCAGCCCCGACAGCAAAAAGCATTCCAAATCCACGAGCCGCCGCACCCAAGGATCGGTGACGGTTTGGTCTAAAATCGCCCCCACTGATTTCTGCAAAGTGGCCACCTGGGGCAGCAGCTTCACCATGGCGAGGGGATGGCGCAGCAGCAGGGGCAATACCCCCAGGTCGGGGCGCAGTCCCAAACTGGGGATTTGGCTGAGGGGTTCATAGAGGGCCAACAGCCGTTGGGCAAAGGCGGCGAGCTGCTCGGCTCCGGCGGGGCTAAATGGGGCGATCGCCCCCCGATAGGCTTGCCATTGGCGATAAACCGGCAAGGTCCCTTCTGGCAGATGGTAGTAGCCGAGGGGATCGTAGGGGATCGCTTGAATGGTTTCCCCCAGCACATCCAGCACCTGTCGCAGGGGATTGCGCGACAATGGATCGCTCAACCCTGAGAAAAACGATGGCCCCGAGTCAAAGGTAAAGCCCTGCCGCTGAAACCCATGGGCCGCCCCCCCAGGAATGGTGTGACTTTCGCAGACAATCACCCGCTTGCCATAGCGGGCCAGCAACGCCGCCGCCACCAGCCCACCCAGGCCACTGCCAATCACCACCACATCCGCGCTATCTGCCGTCCCCATTCCCCTTAATACCTCCGGTTGAAATTCAGAATTCAGAATTTTGAATTTTGAATTTTGAATTTTGAATTCTGAATTCTGAATTTTGAATTCCCAGTCCCTAACGAC
>JAQCKL010000471.1 GCA_027592485.1 Cyanobacteriota bacterium | reverse complement strand
GGATGCAGATGTTCCATCAACCACGATCCTAGCTATTAAGCCTGGATAGACCCTGGGACACTTACCAGGGAACGACCCAGCTCAAAGACAAAAAAAGTGCCCGCTTATCAGGTAATCGCATGGTTTTTCCTGGGTGCATTAACCTTCACAGCATCTGAGGATCTGTCGACCAAGCTTTTAGGAGTGGTTATCACATTCGCTGGAATTGCTTTCTATATTGAAAGCAGAAAAAAAACTGAACGCAACTATTTGTTGGAGCTTGAACTGAATTCTGGTTCAAGTACATATTTCAAAAGCGCCTCAGGAGATTTTTTGGGGAAATTCATAGAGGGATTAGATTATGTCATGAAAAATCCACATGCTGAACGTTTTATCGAGGCTGACTTTACAACTCAACAGATCCAGGAAGTCAATTATCTCAACAATTTGATCGACATTTCTGATGACATTGTGCAAGAATTTATTCGTGCAAGCACAACTCAATCACTAAGTGCTAGTCGACAAAGATAATGCATTTTTACACAGCATTCCCTTTTGCAAAACGTTTAGGGGCGCAGGGGTCTGTGCCCCTGAAAAATCGGTCTTTGCCCCAATTGGGGCAAAGCCTATCGTTATTCCGTTGCGGCATTCTCCTGCCAAAGATTGGTGAGTTGGCGCAGACTGCAGTAGTCGCCATTCCCCAAAATCAAATGATCTAATAAGGGAATAGCCAAAACCTTAGAGGCCTCCAACAATTGTTGGGTGAGGGACAAGTCTTCAGGGCTAGGGTCAAGAACGCCACTTGGGTGGTTGTGGGCAATGATCACCCGAGTGGCCCCTTGGCGAATGACCTCTCGAAAGATGTCGCGGGGATGGGCCAAGGTTTCTGTGGCGGTGCCGATGGTGATCACCTTGCTGCCCAGAATGCGGTGTTTCACATCTAATAGCAGCACCGCAAACCGCTCCTGCTCTTGCCACATCAACTCATGGCTGAGGGCCGCCGCCGCCACACTGGGGTCATCAACCACCGTACGTTCCGGTGGGCGCGATTGTAGGACCCGTTTTCCCAACTCCAGGGCCGCCAAAATCGCCGTTGCCTTGGCCGGCCCCACCCCCGAGATTTGCATCAACTCCTGGGCCGAGATTTGTCGCAATACCCCTAACGCATCTGGCTGATCTTGACTCAGGGATTGCAGAATGTATTGCCCCAACCCCACTGCCGATAGCTTTCCAGGGCCTTGACCGGTACCCAACAAAATTGCAATCAGTTCCGCCGTAGCAAGGCTCTTTGCACCGTGGGCGAGCAACCGCTCTCGGGGGCGTTCGCTGGAAGGCATGTCCGTGACCCGGACCTGATATGTCGTTATCATGCACGCTGACCGGTATGGTGATGGGAGTCCATCGTTGCCTTAGTTATCCCAACGAGATCGCCCCCATAACGCCTGTTCTACCATGGTTTCTCCCACCCCTGACATCACTGATATCGCCACCCGTCGCCAAGCCCTCAACCGCTTCAGTTG
Source organism: Cyanobacteriota bacterium (assembly GCA_027592485.1). GTDB lineage: Bacteria > Cyanobacteriota > Cyanobacteriia > Phormidesmidales > Phormidesmidaceae > PCC-6406. The sequence goes on along the minus strand of JAQCKL010000471.1, from coordinate 2,591 downwards.
CTTGAGGGTTGCCCCGACCTTGTCCGCCGAAGAGCAATCAGATATTCGCGAGACCCTGCTGCTTTTTAATCAGTTGTCGGAGTATCAAACCCTGGGCATCTGTGCCGATGACCTCCCCACCGCTAAGACTGCCTTGGAAACCTACGCTATTGCCCTGGGTTGCCCGCCAATCACCCTCGATCTGGGGGAGCGATCGGGTGCGGTCTACCTTAAGTTCAATACCCTGAAGGGGGCTTGGTATCTGGATGACTATGCGGAGATTTCCCGAGGGGTGCTGGTGTCTTACCACGGTGCCGATCCGGAGGTTGATCTGCTCAACGGCACTTACGGCCCTTTCCCCTTTGACCTTTTTGCTTAGGTCACTAAGATCGATACTGTTGCCTGGAGTACGGTGTCGGCATAGGGGGCGATCGCATCTAACAACAAGTGGCGCTGATCTTGGAAGGTATCGGATAAGCTGCCCCGGTTAATGCCCACCTCAACCAAATCCTGCCTAGAAGTAGCCCCATGCCTTGATCCCCGCCACCCCTTACTTCCTCCGCCCTTGCCATAATCGAGAAATCTGACCCTGACCATAAAAATCACCACTAGGCTCAGTGTCAGCGGAAGTAGCATGAATAGCGGTGTATGAATTATGGATACCGCTATTCATGCTTCCGGTTCAGTGGTGGTCTAGATACTAGATCGGATAAAACACCCGTAACTCCCTCGGCTGGCCCCCAGTCTTCTGCCTGTTATGTTGAATCCCAATAAACTCCTATGCAACGTCTTTGTAAAGGAACTACGGGCCGACTATGCCCAAACCTATGGCGGCCTCAAGCCCGACTACGCCGACATTATTGGCTGGGTCGGCAATATGGGGGTAGAAACCATTGCCAACAGTAATGCCCTCTACCACGATGTCGAACACACCATGTTTGTCACCCTGGTGGGGCAGCAGATTCTGCGGGGGAAACATATCCGTGAGGGCCGAGTCTCTTGTGAAGACTGGCTGCATTTCACCATTGCCTTGGTATGCCACGACATTGGGTATGTGCGAGGGGTCTGTCGCCAGGATGCGATATCTCTACGGACCTATGCCACGGGCATCGGCAACGAAACCGCCCAACTGCCGGAAGGGCATACCGATGCGGGCCTCACCCCCTATCACGTGGATCGGGGCCAGTTGTTTGTTCAGGAACGATTTGGGGGTCACGGATTACTCGATGCTGAAACCATTAAGAACAACATTGAGCTCACCCGCTTTCCGGTGCCCTTAGATACGGATCATCAAGACACGATGAATTTTCCGGGATTGGTGCGGGCGGCAGATCTGATTGGCCAACTTTCTGATCCCCGCTACCTCCATAAAATCCCGGCCCTGTTCTATGAGTTTGAGGAAACGGGGGTAAACCAACAGCTGGGCTATCGCAACCCTGAGGATCTACGCCTCAACTATCCTCGGTTTTATTGGAAAGCCGTCTACCCCTACATTAAGGACGCGATCGCCTATCTCAAACTCACCCAAGAGGGGCAGCAAATCCTGTCTAACCTCTACGGTCACGTATTTGAGATCGAGCATGAATCTCACCCAGAACCGTTTCCCTAGGCCCTGCTATGGCTTCACCAGATTCCAAACAATTGGGCGAGTTGGGGGAAGCACTGGTAGCCCACTGGCTCCAACAACAGGGGTGGCAAATTCTGGCCCGCCGCTGGCATTGCCGCTGGGGCGAACTGGATCTGGTGGCCCTCCATCCCGAGCCCTGTCTGGCCTTTGTCGAAGTCAAAACCCGTCGCCAGGGCAGCCTAGATGACACGGGCCGATTGGCCGTCAATGCCCAAAAACAGCAAAAACTATGGCGGAGTGCCGAGCTTTTTTTGGCCAAGCAGCCCCAGTACAGTGATTTACCCTGCCGCTTTGATGTCGCTCTAGTAGCCCGAGGCCAGGAATTTAGGCAACCGACCCTGATCACCCGCACCATTGCCGATCGCGGCTATACTTTGGCCTTGGTGGACTATATTGCCCATGCCTTTGGGAATTAAGCCGGACGAAGTCGGTTGCCTAGCCTATATTTTTGACTCCTAGGTACAGCACCTTGGGCAGCCAACTGATCCCCAGCCCCAACAGCGGCAACATTAGCAAAACCTGGAAGGATTGGCGATCGCTCAAGCCATCCACCAAACAATCCACCCGCACCAGCAGCGCCGTGGCCATCAGCACAATCAAATAGGCAAAAACCCGAAACTGCACCACCGCTAAAACTGCCAGTGACGCTAGAACTAGCACCATGATCGCGTAGCCCGCATCGGACTGAAAGCCCAGCAAAATAAACTTGCGAGTCGGTTGCCACAGCAGGGTCAAGAGACCGGCCTTAACCATCACCAGCCCGAGGCTAACCCCCCAAATCCAAGGGGCCACGTCTATGTTATGGAGCAATTGACCAAAGGTGACATAGGCCACAACAAACAGTAGCCAAGACCGCCAATGGAGTCGCCAGCCGCGAGTCGGGGTTGCCATTCTTCCACGCTACCAGAGCAATCCCGTTCGTAACTGCCAACGTTTCGTTTTTAGCTGGCGAGCCATTAGCTGCAATGGTAATGTTCAGTGATGA
>JAQCKL010000006.1 GCA_027592485.1 Cyanobacteriota bacterium | reverse complement strand
GCAAGCTTTGCGGCATTGGCGACGTCAGAAAGCCTATAGATAAAAGCTTTTAGCCTTGAAGCGTGCCGGAGGCTTTCGGACCCCAGCTATATCTATGGACTGGCGATGAATAAGCTGAGGTGGCCCCTCCTAAACCGCCAAAAATCGAGGCGCTACGCGCCAGAGAGCCAAGCCACAACCGCAAAAAACTGAATAGGGTAAGAGGGTAAAAGTGAGAAAGGGTTACCCAAGAGCCCTGGGGGCAACACAAATCACACGAAAACCAATGTTGTTGAAGGATACGCGCGGATAGTCGTAGAAGCGATAGGCAGAACGGCAAAGCCACGGATTGATGCCCCAGGAACCGCCGCGACTCACCCTGGAGGTATTTTCGTCGTCCGTCAGCCAAGCGCTGCCGTCCGTGGGTGCGTCGTCATAGTTGCCATGCCAATGGTCTAGACACCATTCCCAGACGTTGCCATGCATGTCAGAGAGACCAAAGCCGTTGGCACATTCAAAGGTGTCTACTGGGGTCGTTCCTTCCTGTTTCTCCCCTGCCGCCGCTTCATCGTTATCCGCAAAGTTGGCTAAGCCAGTCAGCTTCGGGCCAAAGCAAAAGGGCGTAGTCGTCCCAGCCCGACAGGCATATTCCCACTCGGCTTCACTGGGGAGGCGATAGGTGCGTCCTGTATGGGCCGAAAGTCTGTCGCAAAACTCCACCGCGTCATACCAACTCACCGACTCCACCGGATGCTTCTCTCCCGTGAAGTGCGAAGGGTCAGTTTCGAGAGACTGGTTTACCTGGGGCATAGTTGCCACAGCCCGCCACTGGGCTTGGGTGACGGGGGTGCGACCCATAAAAAAGCTGGGCACTTGTACCCGATGTTGGGGACGCTCATCGCTGTGGCCCTCTTCGTCATCGTCGGCGGAGCCCATCTCAAATGAGCCCCCTGGCACCCAAATCATATCGAGCCCAGTGTCGGTACTCAGCGGCTCGGTAAAGTAGCGGGCTTGTTTGGTCTCGACTTTTAAGGTCAAGTTTGCCATAGGTGTCCCATCCCTTCGTCCCAGACTCCGACTGGGATTTCTCTTGTGAGGCTCTGCCTCAAGAATCTTAGCCAGAAGATGGGGCCAGTCAACTGTTCGATCGCTCTACCAAGCTAACGGACCCCGGCTGATGTTTGGATGCCCATAGACATCACCGGAACAGGTCTGGACTCTCCAATGCACGCCCGACAGATTCCCACCTGTCAGCTCTGGCCCAGAAGAGTGCTGGGGGCAACACAAATCACACGAAAACCAATGTTGTTGTTGGATTCGCGCGGATTGTTGTTGTTGCGATAGGCAGAACGGCAATTCCTCGGATTGTTGTTCCAGGAACCGCCGCGTTTACCCAGCCTGTCCCGATCAGCAGGATACAGGAATCAGGAACCAGAATTCCGTATTCTGACTTCTGACCAAACTTGCTGCCCCCCGCCATGCCTACCAATCTGCCAATTGTCCAGAAGACCTACGACCTCGTGAAATGGTACGTGCCCGTTCTGAACAAGCTGCCCAAGGACCACAAATTTGCCCTAGGAGACCGCATCACCACCAACCTCTACACCCTGCTAGAAGGGTTGATTCAGGTCCGCTTTCGCAGGGAGAAACTGTCTCAACTGCGTCAACTGAATGTACAGCTCGAAGTGCTGCGCCACCAAACCCGCCTATTGCTCGACTTTGAACTGCTTTCCACCCGCCGTTACGAATACGTCAGCCAACGCATCAACGGCATCGGTATGGAAATGGGCGGCTGGATTAAGCAGCAGAATTCAGATGTCGGGAGCCAGTAGATAGGACGGTAGGCATCAGCAAATAAGCTGCACTTCTGGCTTCTGACTTCTGACTCCTGGCTCCTTCCTATGAAACGCTATGGCAACCTCTGGCCTGCGATTACTGATTTCCCAAATTTGTTGCTGGCCTCAAAGCTGGCCCAACAGGGCAAACGGTTTCGCCCCAACGTGCTGGCCTTTAACTACAACCGCGAGGCCGAACTGCTGACGCTACAAACCGAGCTACGGCAGCACACCTATCGACCGGGCCAATACCGCACCTTCGTCATTCGCGACCCCAAATCGCGGCTGATTTCGGCTGCGCCCTACCGGGATCGGGTCATTCACCACGCCCTTTGCAACATCATCATTCCGTTGATTGATTGCACTTTTATCGGCGACACCTATGCCAACCGGGTGGGCTACGGCACCCACCGGGCACTGCGGCGCTTTACCGACTTTGCCCGCTCTAGCCGCTATGTGCTGCAATGCGACATTCGCAAATACTTCCCCAGCATCGATCATGAGGGTTTAAAAACGGCCCTGCGCCGCAAGCTCAAATGCCCCGATACCCTTTGGCTCATAGACACCATCATCGACGGCAGCAACGCCCAGGGAGAGGGCTTAGAGTACTTTCCCAACGATGACCTGTTAACGCCCCTAGAACGGCGCAAAGGCTTGCCCATTGGCAACCTCACCAGCCAGTTCTTTGCCAATGTCTACCTCAATGATTTTGACCACTTTGTCAAAGAGCAGCTCAAAGCCCGCAAGTATCTGCGCTATGTGGATGACTTTGCCCTGTTTAGCGATGATCGTACCTTTTTGGTCGAGACCCGTCAGGCGATTACCGAGTACCTGATCACCCTGCGGCTACGGCTCCACCCCGTTAAAACTCAACTGTTTGAGACCCGCCACGGGGCGAATTTTGTCGGCTTTCGGATCTTGCCCGATCGCATCCGAGTGCGGAACGACAACCTACAGCGGGCACGCAAACGCGATCGCCAGCTCCAACGGGCCTACGGGCAGGGTGAATTGTCCTTGAAGGAGGTGGTGCAACGACTGCAAAGCTGGGAAGCCCACCTACTCCATGGCGATACCCATCGCCTGCGGCGCAAGCTATTTGACCAGCTTGTCTTTTCACGGGATGCCTCTGTTTTTGATCAGCCAGATACTGATATGGCGGATTTCTGGAATGGTGAACTCAATGAGATGGAGCTGGATTGAGGCACGAGCCTTGCAGCCTAGACAACCCAAAAATGCCCAAAAATTCGAGGCGCTACGCGCCACAGAGCCAAGCCACAATCTCAAAATCCTGAAAGGGTAAAAGAGTAAAAGGGAGAAAGGGCTACGGTTCAGTCCTGGGGGCAACACAAATCACACGAAAACCAATGTTGATGTCGGATTCGCGCGGAAGGTTGTTGAAGCGATAGGCAGAACGGCAATGCCTCGGATTGTAGTACCAGGAACCGCCGCGAAGGATGCGAGATGCGTTTTCCTCCGACTCTTCATCCACCCAGGCGCTGCCATCGACAGGGGCATCCCCATAGCTGTCGTGATAGTGGTCCTGACACCATTCCCAGACGTTGCCGTGCATGTCGCAGAGGCCAAAGCCATTGGTGACGCCAAAGTGATCGACGGGGGTTGTTTTCTTGCGATACTCTCCCTTCGGTCCCCGACCATAGGACCCAGACCACTTGCCATTGGGATCATCGGTACCGTCGTAGTTAGCCAGGGTTGTGGTGATAGTCTCACCAAAGTGGAAGGGTGGGTACTGGCTCCCTTCTCCCCCTGGGAGAGGCGATGTCCTGAGCTTGTCGAAGGAGGTTGGGGGTGAGGGCAGTGCACGGCAGGCATATTCCCACTCCGCTTCGCTGGGCAACCGGTAGGTGCGGCCTGTGTGCAGGCTGAGCCTGCCGCAAAACTCCACCGCCTCATACCAACTCACCGACTCGACCGGGTGTCTGTCGCCTTCAAAGTGTGAGGGGTTGGGCTTCAATTCTCGATTGACCTGGTTCAGCCCCGCTACAAACCGCCACTCTGCCTGGGTGACGGGGTACTTGCCCATAAAGAACTGCGGTACCGTCACCTCATGTTGAGGGCCTTCGTTATTTGAGCGCTCTGGCTCATCCTCCGGCGACCCCATCAAAAAGCTGCCCGCCGGGATTTGCATCATCTCAATGCCCAGCTCTTCCGTGAGTGGCTCCAGGTAGCCCTGCACCGTCACAGCACGGCGGCGCAGCTTCAACTGCTCTCGATAGGCATAGCCCTCATCCTGCACCGCCAGTTCCTCGGTGCTGAGGGTAGGGGATGACAGAGTAAATGTTCCGGTGCTGAGGGTGGAGGGCATCGCTGTCGCCGTCGCCACCGCCGTACCCGGTTGTAAGACCTGTACCTGCTGGCTATTGGATTGCTGCTGAAAAGCTGGCGATGCTTGAGAAGGTGCTGCCAAGAAGTCAGCCAAAGCCTGGGTCGCCTCAGCCTCAGTGGTATCGAACAGGTCTAGGCAAGGAGCCCCTGCTAGCTCGCCGTCCTCTGGCAGGGGCACGTCTGCCACCCGCACCACGCGGTGATCTGCCGCCAGCACTGGCGAGGCGGGGGTAGCCTGGTCCGATAGCAGCAGCAGTTGGCACGAGGGCGTCTCTGTCGTCTGCGGGGCGGCATGGAGGGGCTGAAGCTGCACTGAGTAGCCGTTTTCCTCTAGGACCCAGGCAATCCAATCGGGCCAGGCGCGATCGGCGGTGGCGTAGCTGAGCAGGATGTCCTTCACGGCAGCAGCGAGGTGGGTTCGCGGTCATCATAGCGCTGTGAATGCGGCGGAGCCACCCAGGGTCCGCCCAGCCGGAGGACCAGACGTTGGTACGGCGGGGGAGAGCGCCTCCGGGGAGTCTTCCTGGTTCCCAGACTCTGGCTGGGAACATCCGCTGAGGCTCTGCCTCAAATAGGCGGCAGAGCCGCTAAAAGGCCTCCCCAGTCAGAGACTGGGTGCGAGTTACTCCGGCTGGGTGCGAGCAAAAATTCCCCCTTTGTTGCTTCGTGGGTTTCGCTCTGCTCTACCCACGCTACGGGCTATGCTTTTCCTGGTTCCCAGTCTCCGGCTGGGAACACCCACTGAGGCTCTGCCTCAAATAGGCGGCAGAGCCGCTAACGGGCCACGCTTTCTGCCTCCAGGAAAATGGTGGGCATTGCCCACCCTACAGCGCTTCGTGGGTTTCGCTCTGCTCTACCCACGCTACGGGCCACGGGCTACGCTTTCTGCCTCTAGGGGAAATGGGGGGCGGTGCCCTGAACAACCCCAAAATGCCCCAAAATTCGAGGCGCTACGCGCCCAAGAGCCAAGCCACAATCTCAGAATTCTGAAAGGGTAAAAGAGTAAAAGGGAGCAAGGGTTACCCAAGAGCCCTGGGGGCAACACAAATCACACGAAAACCAAAGGTGTTGTAGGATTCGCGCGGATTGTTGTAGTTGCGATAGGCAGAACGGCAATACCACGGATGGAAGTGCCAGGAACCGCCGCGTCTGACCCGAGATTTATCTCCCTTGGCCTCTTCGTCCACCCAAGGGCTGCCGTCTGTGGGCGCGCCTTCATAGCTATTGTGATAATGGTCTAGACACCACTCCCGCACATTGCCGTGCATGTCGCAGAGGCCAAAGTTGTTGGCAATACCAAAGTGATCGACCGCCGTGGTTGCCTGTCGATACTCTCCCTTGGGGCCACCATTGTAAGAATAGTTGCCATCGTAGTTCGCCAGCTCGGGGGTAATCGTGTCGCCAAAGTGGAACGGGGTGGTGGTGCCTGCCCGACAGGCATATTCCCACTCTGCTTCACTGGGCAACCGATACTCCCGCCCGGTGTAGGCGCTCAATCGCGCACAAAATTCCACCGCGTCGTACCAACTCACCCGCTCCACCGGACGATTTGCCCCCTTAAATCGAGCGGGGTCAGGTTCAAGATTCTGCTGCACCCTTGGTAACCCTGCCACAAATTGCCATTGGGCCTGGGTCACCGGGTAGCGCCCCATATAAAACCCCGGCACCTTGACCCGATGCTGGGGGCCTTCGCGGTCATACCGTTCCGGTTCATCCTCCGGTGACCCCATTACAAACTCCCCCGAGGGAATTGCCACCATCTCTAGGGTAAGCCCCTCTGCAAGCGGTTCCCCATACCGTTCCACTTCCCGTAATTCCCGGCTAACCTGCCATTCATCACTACTGGGGTCCCGCACAATCGTCGCCACCTCAACGGTGATGAAATCGGTTGGAGAATCCGCATCGGGAACCCGTAAAGGTTCCGGTTCCTCTGGCTCCGGATCGGTTGCCTGGGGAATGCCTTCCTCAAAGTACAGCTCTGCCACCTGAACCGTTTGAGGTGTCAAGGGGGGCCAGTCAGCCGCCGTAGCAGTGCCGTCCTCCACCCATCGCCCCGTCTGAAACTCCAGGGTTTGCAACTCTGGCCAAACCACAGCACTGGCAACGGCTACGGCATCTGGCACCGGGCTGCTAATGGTGGCCGTTAGGGTTTGCCGCCTGCGGACCTCTCTCACCAACGATTCCGGTAGCTGTAGGTTTTGCCCCGGCAGCACCTCATAGGTTTGCTCTAGCCGCTCAGCCGCGATCCCACTTTCTCCCGCCATCACCTCCCGCACCAGACTGGCATAGTCCAATAGGGCCGGGTAGTCAGCCAATTGGGGGGCAAATTTCGTGGCAATCTCCGCCAATCGGGCCAGCTCCCCCTGACCCACCAGGTCCTCCCCCAGCCGTTCCACCGTTGTCGCTCCGGCTTGTAGCTGAGCGGCAATCTGGCTCACCGCATCCCGGCGCTGCCCTGCATCTAGGTATATCATTGCCGCCCACTGCTGGGTTTCCAGTTCCTTTTCATTGGCCTGGGGGTTGGTTTCCGCCAGGTATTTCACATAGCTGATCAACAACTTCGCCACCTGCCGCAACCGCCCCTGACCATACTGTCGCTCTAGCTCCCCCAGCAGGTAAGCCCGCACATCGGTATCCAGGGCATAGAGTTCATAACCCACCGGCTGGCATAGGTCCGAGAGCAGCAAATCCACCTCTGCCACCCACGGCACCTCCTGGTCCCGTAGACATTCATTGCGCAGATAGTTGATCAGCTCTGGGGTCAGCACCAGGGGTAGCGCCGCATGGCAAGCCAGCGCCTGGTAAGCGGGCTGAAACCGCCGCACAAAGCGCCGCACCGTTTGCGCCGCCTGGGCTTGGCGCTGTTCTAGGGAGAGCGAATCGGTCATAACCATGGGGAATGCAAATGCTGCAACGGTTGACCCCGCACAATGTCGATCGCATTGCTGAGGCCATCTTCATCCATCTCAAACATCGGCACGATGTTGGCCATGATATCGGCAGAGCTGCCCTCCCAACGTGCGGCTGGCATCGGATTCAGCCAAGCAATTAGGTTCGTCACCCGCCGCAGCTTTAATAAAAACCCCGTGGTGGCCTGAATGCGCTCTAGCCGTCGATAGCCACGCGCCGCGCCGCCATCACTGACAATCAGCACACTGGTGTCACTATCGATCCCTGCTAGTAAGGCGGCTGAGGCCACAGGTTGGGTCAAGAAGCCATCGTGATACAGAAACTCGCCGGGGCTATTGTGAAAATAGTAGGTGACACATTGCCCTGCTTGCAGGCCGCTATCGCCGCTGGCGGTCTCTACCAAATCCCGCGTAAAGCGATGAAAGGGCATCATCGAGCCATTTTGATCGATCAATAGGATTAATCGGGCCTGGTTTTGTTCGCGGCGACGCAACACCGGGGTCAGGTAAAAGCCATCGCGGGCCACCGCCTGCACCGTTGCCTCCACATCCAATAGGGTCGCAGCCCCTTGGGCCATGGGCCGTCGTAAATACCGCCAGCCATAGCTCATAGAGCGGCGGGAGACGGGCCAGTAGGCGGTTAAGTCAGTGGGGTCTTCCACCTCTGCGGGGGTAAAGGGAGCCCGCACCGGCTGTATGGCCAGGTCAGTTTCTGCCTGACCCACTGCCGAATCGGGTTGGGGACGGGGTTCTGGTTCTGCGGTGGGCTGCTCCGGCTGGTGGGTTGGGGGCAGGGCCGTGGCGGGTGCTGGCCTGCCAACCTGACCTGGAAATGGCGGGGCTTGAGTTTTAGCGAAGGCAGCCAAGACCTCTTCCCAGATCGGGTCAAACTGGCTGCGGTGGGACCGAGAACTGCACCAGAGCAATTTCAGTGCTGATTTCAGACCCTCTGGTTGCCTGACAAGATCACCCCTGACCAAGGCCAAGGCCGATAGATACTCCTGCACCCCCAGGTCAAAACCACTGCGTCGAAACCGCCGAAACCCCTGGGTGACCAGTGCCGATAAATCCTGGCTCATGTCACCGAGGGTCGCGCCGCATTGCGCCAGTCGGCCCTGAGCTTAAACAGCAGTTCCCGATAGGGTACAGGGTCTGATTCAGCCAGGGTCTTGGCCGAGTAGGGCTGTTGGCCAAAGCGATTCAACGCCCGGAGCCAGTCCAAAAATTCGCTGGTTCCCGGCTTTTTAAACAATCCCTCACGACTGCGAATCTGCAAGAACCGCTCGGTCGCCACCTCTGCCAACTCCCCCGATAGCTCCCCCAGCAGGGGTTGATGGGCAGCGGCAATCTCTTGGAGGCGGTTACTGGGAAATTCAACAAAGTAGTAGAGGCACCGCCGCAGAAAGGGAGCCGGTAGATTCCCCTTTTCCTTATTGCTGGTGATGATCACAATGGGCGGATGCTTGGCCTGCTTGACCACTCCCGTTTCCCGAATGGTGAAGGACCAGGGCTCATCTAGCACCGCCAGCAAATCATTGGGGAAATCTAGGTCGGCTTTGTCTATCTCATCAATCAACACCACCGCCGGTCGGTCTGCACAGTCAAAGGCTTTGCCTAACGCCTTGAGTTCTAGATAGTTTTCAGGATTGCTGGGGTCAATTTCCCTCCCAGACTGATCGGCTTGCCCATCCAGACCTTTGGTCAGGTTGGCATCATGGAGCCGCAGGATGGTGTCAAAGTCGTACAAGCCCTCTTGATACTTGGTGGTAGAGCGAATATCCCAACGATAGAAGGGCAGCCCCAATTCATGGGCGATGGCCACCGCCAACCGGGTTTTGCCGCAGCCCGCCTCCCCTTCTAGCAGCAAGGGCCGCTGCAAGAAAATGGCCAGATTAACCGCTGTAATCAGCTCCTCAGAAGCCAAATAGGGCTCTGGCCGCTGGGGCGAGTCTGAATGGGCATTTTGGGGTCGCTTGGTCGGGTCACCGGTGAATGTCAGCGTTGCCATGTTTACTCCATCTGGGAGGCTAATAAATCGTCAAAGTAGCCCTGTAGGGCTTTACGAGTCAGGCTTGGGTCACCACGGGTTTCACCATAAATGAACTCTGACCAATGGTTTCTCTGGGGCTTAGAAAGCTGAAAGTGCTCCTGGAGCCACAGCCGAATGTCGCGTTCGGTCCAGTGTTCTAAGGGCAACTCTAAAACGCTACCGCTATCAAACTCATCTACGGTGCAAAAACAAACCGCTGCTCGGCAGTCGTCGGTCAACTTGCGATTGGCAACCACCACGAAAATGATGCGGGCACACCATTTCTCTAACACAGCGGATAACTGATCCATTAGAGGATGCCAGAACTCCTCTTGTAGCCATCGCATCAAGGTTTGCTGGTGAGCAGGGCCAACGGCGTCCCAGTTGGTTAAACGGATAATGACCGTGGAGTCTCGTAGCGAACTACACAAGGTCTGACAAATGGTGGCTCGGTCCGTTGTTAAATCCCCACTCAGTTCAACGCCCAGATAGCGGCCTAGCAATTTTAGAAACGTCTGGGCATCGGTGCCCCCAACCGCCGGAGAAAACGTGAGTCTGTAGCAGATGGGAGGGTTGACGCCCCTCGTGAGTACATCGTCCATGGCCCTCAACAGCAGGTCGCCTGCCATGGCTTCACTCTGGTGTAGCAGCATGAAGGCCGCACCCCCATCACCTAGTTTCAGGGTCTCAATGACTTGGGCAATCACCTCCCGTGCCTTACGAAAGTCAATTTTGGGTAGGGCCTCATCAAAATCTAGGATCTGGCGGTTTAGGTCTTGGCCTTGCCGCTCTAATGCTTTCAGTTGCAGTTCTTTGGATCGATACTGCCCTAGGAGCGTACTTTTTCGGGCTTCTAGTTTTGCCTTTGTTACAGGATCAGCCGTGGTGCGGGCTTCCTCTGCACAGACACTATGTTCAACCATCAGGGCGGCCATGTCGCGCTCCAGTTCCTTTTTCTGAAGCTCGATACTCTTCCAATCAGATTGTGGGTTGAGATCGCTCACCATGTTGCCTGTCAACTATGCCCCGGTGCCAGATTGCAAGGTTTGAATACGGCTACCAATTTTAGAGATATCCGCCAAGATTTTCTGCCCTTTTTTCTCCAGCTTGATTTTGCTGTCAGGATCGAGGGTGGTTCGGGCTGCTGCTTGACAGGCTTTGTACTCCGCTTGCAGTTGCACGAGCTGTTCCTGCAAATCCTCCAGCTCTAACTGTTCCGCCAAACTCAGGGATCTTGGAGCAGACTGCGGCGTGGGAATTGGTGTGGACAAGGTCTCAGGGTTGAGGATTAAGGCCAACAGGGCTTGGAGTTGCGGTAATCCATGACCGGTGGGGCCTTCCACCCATTCCAATAGGGCTGGGGCGCGGTTTCCTTGAGCCGCTAAATTCGAGGGCAAAATTCCCCCTGGCGGATTTAGCGCCGTTACCAACTCATTAAATTGCCCCTGGGGTAAACGGTTCAGGGTTTGAATCAAGGCCAATCGTTCCGTGGCAGACAAAAGGGGAGGGTTTTTAGATGGCATCTCAACGGTTGGATTCACAGTAGACGATGGTTCTGGGCTTTGGGGCAAGGGCTTTACAAATAACTCACCCGCCTGATTCTCGCGCCAGCGCAGATACAAAACCGGGCGATACCACTGGTTGCCCTCAACCCCCATCCAGGTGCGTCCCGCCTGCAACGCCGCCAGAGCCGACTTCCCCTGCCCCACCACCCGATAAAACTGCTCTGCAAAATCCCGCGCCGCCTGCACCTGGACGCTGTACTGCATCGCCACCACCGCCGGGACCTGGGCATCAATCAACTGCTGAGCCGTGCCATTAAAAACCGACTCGCCCGCTACGGCCATGCCCGACTGACAAGCACTCAACACCACCAGGGCAATACCCTGATCCGCCACCAGTGCCGCCAAACTGCGGGCACTGACAAAATCTGCCTGGCCCTGTTCATCTTCAAACGCCAGAAAGCCTTGGGCCTCCGGCAAAGGCGCACCACAACGCTGACAGGTTTCCACCTTCGTGCTGTTGTGCAAATGGCCACACACCTGACAGCGCTTACCAAAGATACCGTGCCCGTCAAAATGGATGACCTGCGGTGGGGTAGCCGATTCCGTCAGATACGCACTCAGCCCGCGCCAGGTCGGGGTGGGCAGCTTGTCTACAGAGACAGATTCGGCCTTGGCGATACCAGTCTGGATGGCCTGCGGCTCCGCATCGGGCAATTGGCCCACAGTGCTAGCCCGTGGCGACACCAACAAGACGCGGAGGCGATCACCCAATGGCTGCTGAGGCGGCACTGCATCGTAGGCAATGTAGCGGGACATCTGCACCCGTCGATGGAGCAAAAACCGCTGCCCGTCGTGAATCAGTTCCCAGGGGTAGTCGGCGAGGCGCGATCGCTGCGCCGAATCTGCCGCAAACTTCAATCGCAGATGCAACCCTGCCCCGGCTCCCTCCGCCTGGCGCTGCGCCGATTGAAACGCCTGACCAACCGGCTGAGCTGGCGATAATAAGGTCTGGAACAATTCTTGGCCAATCGTCTTGAGATAGTCCGGGGCAAAACTGGGATGCCCCGGTGACAAAAGACCGACTTGCGCCATCCAGCCTTGTTCACCAGGCCGGGTAAAATGCTCGGGCTTAAAGCCACCAGAGCCTTCCAGAACCTTGATCACCGTTGTGCGCCAGTTTTGCTCCCCCACCCAAAAGGGCAAAGTCGCCTCCGTTTCGGCATCGCTGCCTAATGTCGAGGCCGTCACAATCGCCTTAAAGCGAACTGCGTTAATGGGGATCAGGTGTAGTTCAAATAGATGTAGCAGTGGAGCCATGGGGCTAGAAGCGATCGGCTAAGTTCTCGTCATTCCCCTTAATTAGCGCATCCAGGCTACTGTTGACGGCAGGCAATACTTGATCGCCGCGAAGGTCCTTATACCACTGCACGAGTTGTGCCTTCTCAAATAAGGGAGACAACTTGACCTTCACCGTGTGAGCCTTTTCCTGGCTGAGCGCTCCTCCGGCTTCGCCGCCGCCAATGGAGAGGACATCAATCTTGATTCCAGCCGTGCCTTCCCGCTTTGCAGTCACCTGTAGCTCTAACTCCACCGATTCCACAAACAAAATAGGCGGTTCTGAGTTGGGAGTCGGGGGCGTTAACAAGTCCTGCTTGACTTGCTCAATTAGCTCGGTCAGTCCGATTTCCTTATCGTCAGCCATGGCGTCCTGTGTCCGGTTGCCGTCCACTAGCGCCTTCAGTATGGCCCAGCCTGCTCCAGAAACGACAACACCCCGCCGAGAAAGTCGGACGTGGTGCTTTTCCCCTCAACGAGTTTTTCGTTGTAGATGCGACCCGAAAGACGTAGATAGATAGAGGCATAGATCTGTAGATAGAGCCGTAGAGCCCTTGATCTACCGACATCTCAACACCCCTGTCAAACCTCTATCTCTCTCAACTCGCCAGATAACGGGTCGCCCGATCTCCGCTTTCCTTCCTCAGCTTCCCCTGCTCCACCAACTGCTCCAGCAGCGCCTCCACATACTCAGGGGCCATCGATTTCAGACACCACACATCCGCCCGCAATCGGGGAGCCGTCTTGGCCTCCCCTGCCTTTTTGAGATGGTCGATAATCGCGACTTCTGGCCCCTCCTTGGCGCACTCTCCCGTGGCTGGCTCTGGGGTTAGCCCTAAATGCCCCGGCACCCCACAAGGCTTCAAATCCCCCGTAAACTGCGGAAAGTCACAGAGCACCGGCCCCCCCTTCACACTGGCCAACTGATAAAACCCCGACGTCAGCGCCCGTAACGCCGCCACCTGTTCCGGCCCTAACCCGCCCACATGCTTCTGATACCAGCCCGCCATATGCCCCAACCCATCCGCACAGCGCTCCGAACCACAAATCACTGTCCATAGATTCTGTAGACTGGCCGCACTAATTCCCTTGATATCGCTGCCATTCTGCGTCTGCGACATCAACGCCAAACGCGCCCCCTGAGCCGCCCCCGTCGCCAAATGCAGCTTAATCAGACTCGAAAACTCCTTGACGATGCGCCTGTCATCGTCATCCTCAGCAGAAGCCTGGAGCAAATCAGTAATTGCCAACGCCTCATCAATCACCAACCAATGCTCTCCCTTATCTGTGCCCTCCAAAATCGCCCCCACCGTTCGCTGCACCTCAGCCAACACCGCCGCCACATCCCGGTGAATGTTGAACGGCCTGAGTCGATAGCCCTGCCAATGCTGCGGCACCCGGTCACTGTCCTTCAGCGTGATGTAAGTGACCCGTTTGGCCTCTTTCAGGAGATGCAACAGCGTATTCGTCTTCCCACCTCGACTGGGGGCCAGTAATTTCAAATGGGTCTCCGGCCTTAATTTCAGTTCCCCTCGCGTCAATCCGGCAGCAGCCTCACTCGGGGCGGTAGGTGCCGTCCGAGTCGCGGTGGAGGGCGATGGGGTCTGGCTGCTGCCCGTCAGCTTTGGGTTTTCCGGTACTCCCTCCAATCCATGCCGTTCTGCCGCTGCCGAGAGATCATCCGCCGTTAGCCAGAGCTTCAGCTTCGCCTTGTTCCCCTGCTCAATATCCCGAATCTCCTGGTCAATGGCCGCCACCGTACCGCCCATAATCAGCGCCGCCGCACTGGCCAACGCTGCCACCCCAAACCAGCCCCCCACCCATAGCCCCACTGGCCAACAAAGCGCACTGGCGACCGCCGCCACCTGGGCCGTGGTACTCATCCCCAAGGCCGCCCGACTGATAGCCTGGTTCTGTAGCTCTAGTTTCAACGCGTCAATTTCAGTCATGGCATCCCCTACATCACCCGTGCAATTTGCCGCCACAGCCACACATAGGCCGATAGTCCAAACAACGTCACCAGGGTGACGAATAGGTTGCCCCAGGCAATGTCACTCAATAGAGCAGCCCAACGGAACTGGGCGAAACTCACCTGCAGCGGCGGCCAAAAGAAACTACAGGCAATGGCATCCAGGGCGTAGCAACAACAGGCCAACGCCACCAGAAACAGCATCTTCTGGCCCCAGCGCCGGTCCTTCGTGGTTTTCTCCGCACTCACTAACGGCCAAATCTCCCCCAGTTGAATCCCCGCAAATAAGGCCGCGCCAATCACCACCGCAATTACCGCCCCGCTGGCCTCCAGAAAGGCCCCGATGAGGGGAATGGAAAACAGCCAGTCCACCCATCCCCAGGTGAAGAGGGCGTTGTAGATCATGCCTCGGTAGGGACCGACATTCATAAAGGCGATGCCACCCACCACTAACCCCGTGGCCAGCAGAATTGCTCCCCCCATCAACGTGTCCACCTTCTTGGGATCGTTCTTGGCTTTAGCTTTTGATGCAGTCATGGTTACCACCCGAGAAAAGTACGAATCACATCCTGGTTTGCGGTCTTGGCCAAGTCAGCCGTGACCCCGTCCTTCACCACCGCCGTGGTGCCGTAGGCATCACAGACGGCTGTGCCCTCCGGTAAGGGTTGATTGCCTTCGCCAACTAACGTCAGCTCTAAGGAGAGCTGTACCCCAGAAACATAGGTACAGGTGCCCTGATAGCGACTGATGGCCAGTCGGTCTAATGCTTGCTGTTGGTCCGCCTCCAGCTTTTGCTTCACTTGGGTTTGAGCCGTGTTGCGGGCCAGGTCTTGGCGTTCTTGACGGCTGCTGTCGGTGGCCGCACTGACCATGCCAATCACTAACAGCAGACCCGGCACCACGATGCCGACCAGGGGATTGCGAAACAGGGTTTGCATGTCAGTCCCCCCACAGTTGGTCAATCAGGTCTTCGCCGCTAGCCATGGCTGGGGCAGCACTGTCAGCCGGGGGCGGGGTCACTAAGGGTGGCTTTTCAACAACTTGAGTGCGGTTACGGACATAGAGTCCCCCAACCAGGCCAACACCGATGACCAATACCGCTCCTATGGCCAGAGGCACGAGCGGCAACCCTCCTGGGATTTCCTCAGCACCAGTCACCTCAGGGGCAGCGGTAGAAACAGAAGCCGTCACCCGCGCAATCGATTGCTGCGGCAGTTGGGTGGTAAAGATGATGGGCACGTCGATGCCCCCCACCTTGCACAACCCCATGGCATCCATTTCCCGGACGGCATCTGCCCCGGACATGGGCGGCATTTCGACCAGGATGCGGAGACTGCCGTCGGGCAGGTTAATGGTGTGGGCCACTAACCCATTGCCTTGCATCATCGCCCCCACTTGATGGCAGCCGGGACGGAAGGCGATGTCGTCGTGCCCCGCTGGGGGCTGGGCTTGGGGACCGGGAATCGAAAGGCCCCCATAAGTCATTGTGTTTTGAGTCATGGTCAACGCAGGGCCTACAGCCCTAGATGAAATGAGACAGAGATGTCGCGCTGTTATGGGCTCCGCAGCTTGGTGGTCAAGTCACACGGCAATTGGTAAAACTTGCAGCAATTGCATGACAGTCCAAGTTCACAGCACGTCGTCTAGAGCCATAGCGGCATTGATGGGTTCATCAGGTACAGGAGTAGGTCCATTGGACTTACATCCACAGCCAGAGCGGTAGTCCTGCCATTTGGTACGAAACACCGCCTCAATGGCTGTGCGTACACTGCCCAACCCCATCTCCTCACTGAGTTGCTGGGCCGCTTGCTCCACATCGGGGGAAAGTCGAATCGATGCCATACGCCCTCCCTATGCAGCCACTAGCGCCGGTTGGGCCGCAAAGAACGCCCCCTGCACATTGGCGGTGCTGGCCTCTGGCAACACTAAAAAGGCAGGCGAACCCGCCACCTTGTGAGTAATCAAATTGCTGCCCCCACCGGTAATCAAAAACCGCCGTACATTCGGGAGATGGCTCTGATAGCGTGCCTTCAGGGTTTGAATAATGCCCTTCCACCAGGGATCTAGATAGTCAGATAGCCAATCGGCCCAGCACAAATCCGAATCCCCATAAAAATGGCCTTTAAGAAAGCCATCTTGCACCACGACTGGATCTGGGCTGGTCACACTAAAGCGCTCCAATAGCGGCTTCGATAGACGAGTGTCCTTCGCAATGGATGCCGCCAGGGCAAAGGTGCCTTGCCGTTCATGGACATCGTGGGCAATCAATTCCCCATCCGCCGCATAGACACTGCTGAGCCAGGTAGAACCCCCAAGGTCAATCAGGATGGTGTAGCCCCGCTGGGGCACATAGTTGCGAGCTTTAGCCAGTTGGTAAGCACCCCAACCCTCCGCCACCACATCAACCGACTGCACCGTCACATGGACAGGGTTTCCATTGTGGAGATAGCGATGCTCTCCCAATAACGTTGCCCTTAAAAAGTCCTCGTATTGATGGGGGCTGTGGTGACTCACAACGAGCTGATAATCCGCCGATTCTGCAATGCAAGCCGCCAGGTGCAATTGAGCCAACTGGGCCTTATCCCCCAGCACCGTTGCTTCTGTGCTGGTGTAGCGACGGCACTGGCTACCCAGATGCCACCGTTGCCCATTCTGCTCAACAATCGGGCTTTGGTCATGACTCCGCAAAACCAACTTTCCCTGGGCCAAAGGGGTCTGCAAACTGCGTATGGTCTTTACCCGATGACCACCAAAGGATTTAAGGATGTAGTTCCCAAAGTCGAGGGACAGGGTGCGCGGTTTCGACGCCTTCGTTGCAACTGTACTCATTCGTAACGCCTCCTCAGGAGGGTATAGAACACTCAAACGTAATCAGGACTGGGCTTAACACCGAACAAAGAGCCAGTGCGACAGACGTAACGCCATCAGCCATTTGTCCCGATGACAGCAAGATTAGCACAAGTACATGTACCAGTCACGCTACTAGGACATATACTTGTAACTGTTCAGGTAGAGTTCTGTATCCTTATGGGGGTTAAATGCTTGAGTTAGCAGTGCCTTCACAGAAACCGCGCATCACGATCTATTTGCCTCAGAAGGTGAAAGAAAAGTTTGAAGCACTAGCAGAGCAGAACGAGCGCTCTGCTAGTGCCTATGCGCTGTATTTGATTGAAAGGGCGATCTGGGAGGCGGAGCAGAAGGGTGAGTTGCCTGCCGATGAAAGCTGAAGTTAAGCAATTTTAGTCAAGAGGCTGATTGAGGGACTTCAGGGCTTTTTGGTGGTTTGTTGCAAACCCTTAACATTGGCTCCTGGTTTATGTTGAAGAATCGGTGTGTTGTGTTGAGATCCTTCTTGAAATTTTTAGGTGGTGTGGAAAGCGTTTTCCGGAAGTATATCGCTTCTTGATTTTTGAACCCTCTATCTTTTCTGAACGACATCTCAAAAAGTCAGACATAGGTAGAAAATCTCCATAAGTGCCATGCCACCAGAACTTCAAAGCTGCCTTCAGAAGCCAGTTCTAGAGGAATTCTCCATTTCGATCGTGTCACCAGAAATCCTGCTTTTTTTCTGGTTGATTCGTCATAAAATCAAACCTTTTGAGTTCATTCTCTCCAAAAGAATTATGGCGGTTTAAAGGACATTCAGTATGTTTGAAAACCGTTGTCTCCATTCTGACGGCAACACCAGAAAAACTCCACGATCCTTGTATGGGAAGACTTGTAGCGATTTTATCTGTTTTTTTCAATATCGACTTCCATCTTGAATTTCTTGGAAAATTTTTCCAAGGTGCTTGGAGAATTTTTCGCAGGCATGCTAAACCTTATCTATTCGATGAAGACAAGGTGAGTGCAGCCTATGAATCAAGTTGATTTTCCAAAGCCAGGTCGAATGGCAATCGCTTCCTTCTCTGTGCCAATAGAGGTGCTGGATGCAGTCAAGGAACGTGTTGGACCGAGAAAACTGTCTGGTCTAGTACGGCAGCTTCTTGAACGCTGGTTAGTTGAGCAGGAAAAGACTGATGCTGGCTAAAGGCAATAAAAATGGGAAGTGCGCCAACACTTCCCAAGAAAACTAATCTCTTTTTCGAAAAGTCAAAAAGGTAAATCTCATGACATTTCAAGTGAATTCTAGCACAGTAAGTGCTAACGGACGAGGCTGCTTTGCAAAGGCTGCAACACTTGTCAGATGGGTGTTTCAGTACTTGACCGTGTTGGTAGTCCTAGCGCCGAGAGCACTCAGTTATTCAGCACCTCAGAGAGGTGCGCTATGAGCTTTGACATTCGCGATCACCTGGATAATCTTGAGCCAGATGGAGGTAGTCATTGCAGAGACGAGGCAAGTTTCTACTGTCCGGTGTGTCATGCCAAGAATTTCAAGGTTGAACATAAAACCGGTAAGTACAGCACGTTTAGTTGCGACTGCGCTTCTACAGAATTGGGGAAGAAAAAAATCCGTGGGGCGATCGCTCCCCGAGATTGGCAAAAGCCCACTAGGCAACAGCAAAAACGTACCTGGACCTATACCGACTTTGACGGTGAGCCTTCAATCCAGGTACATCGCACAGACGATGGCAACGGTAAACGGCGGATCTGGCAAAAATCCTTGGTGTCAGGCAAGCAGCCTAAAGACTTGGAGCAACGGACGGCTCCTTATCGCTATTGTGATTGCCTCAAAGTCCTTGAAAAAGACGTTGGCTATGTGTTTTGGGTCGAAGGGGAGGCTTGTGCAGATGCCCTATGGGATCTAGGGATTCCTGCCACTACGACGCTACGGGGCTCCAATGGGTACCACTCCGAAATTCATAAGGGGTTATTTCCCCCGGAGAAACTGGTCATCTGCCCTGACCGTGACCAGCCCGGCCTAAAATACGCCGATCAAATTGCGGCAGACTATCCTGAAGCCCAATGGCTGTATCCCTTTCCTGATTCTCCTCTGTGGGAGCGGCCGCAACCTAGCGGTGGTGCAGATATTGCAGATTGGATTGCAGATGGGGCAACGGCTGAAACCATCAAGGCTGGAATCGGGTCTTGCCGAGCGTTGGCAGTCGCGAGCTATTCCGGGTCAGAACCAACGACGCCTGTTTTAATGTCTGGTCAACAGCAAGAGCAGGTCACACTGACCCTCAAACAGGTATCTCTAGAACTGCAAACTCTCGTCAGTGAAGGCATTTCTGAAACTGTTATTCAGCAAAGGATTCCTGAATTCGCACAACAGGCTCAACAACCGTTGCAAGCCATTAAGGACCTTTACAGAGCTATCAAGCAGGATTTAGAAAAGTCGGAGCAAGATCACATCGCCGCCCAAGCTGTAAAAGCGAAGTTACCCGATGCGATCGTGGCTCGAAATGCCAAGCTACCGATTCTCGAAGCCCTGCAAGGTGACGGTGGTCAGTTTGCCTCAGAGGTGCTGGCCGTTGCTCAGGCTATGCCGATTGCGGTTGAGTACTTGATAACAGCTTTAATTCCTGTCCTGGCAACGTCAATCGGCACATCATCACGGCTGATCGTCAATTACGCGGCAGGTTGGGTTGAGAAGCTAATCTTTTGGGCTTTACTCATTCGAAAAACGGGAGAACTCAAAACCCCTGTCTTAAACGTGGCCAAATCAGGGTTGGAGTTGCTGGAAGATCTTGCCTATGAAGAATATAAACTGGCGCTCCAGCAATATGAACAGGACGGTGAGCGTTTCAACGCATTACCTCCCAACGAAAAGCAAGAGGCATCGCCACCGGTTAAACCTAACCGACAAAGGTTCATTCTCCGAGACGATACCTTACAGGCCAGAACCCTAGTTCACGTTGAAAACCCAAGGGGATTACTCCGCTTTCGAGATGAGGGCAGTGCCTTTCTCACTGAGTTAGGACGATTTAAGCATGGGCGGGGTGACGGGGGTGAGACGGAGGCAGATCTATCGGAGTTCAATGGCAGTGAACTTGCCCCAGACCGGGTGACGAATCGAGTAGAGTGTCGTCTCTCCCGAACCGCACTGCAGCGACTTGGGGCAACCCAACCAGAGGTCTTAAAAAGCATGATGGGCGACCATTGTGACGCGCGCGGTCGATGGGCGAGATATTTGTTCTGTCTGGTGGATTCACCCCCGGCTTATCTAGACTTTTCTAGGCCAGATTCTCCTTCCCAACTCACCAATACCCTGGTCGATCTACACCAACGCCTAGGGAAATTACCAGAGCAAGATTATCTCCTAGGTGATGAAGCTAAGCCTGTCTTTCAAGATGCCTACAACCACTACCGATCAATTGTTTACGACAACAATGAGCGTGACCCAGGCAGCGCCGCTGCCGCTGCCAAAATGGGCACTTATCTGTCTCGTTTGACGCTGTGGCTACATCTAGTCAATGCAGCTTTGGCTAACACTGAACCCAGCCCGACGATTACTGCTGAGACGGTTGCCATGGCGGCGCAGTGGACTGCCTTTTACTGGCAACAGAATCAGCTCTTGATGGCCCGAAATGCCCCTGAAAACGAAATAACGGGTGATTTACTAAAGGTCTGGACTTATATCGAGAAACACCAACTCGTTGACTTCTTGCCATCTGACATCAGTGCCAACGTCAAATTCAAGGACCAGGGCAAAACACGCAAGGAAGGTAAGCTGCGCTACAAGCCCTCGAAGTATCATGTCGAACTGCTGACTCGGTTAGTTGCGTTGGGTTATTTGACTCAATCAGGGAAACGATTTTCAAAAAAGCCGAAGGATCCTGAAAATTCTCAACCGAAATCTGAAGGTTTTCAAGGCCTCACACTCCTTGATGAGAAAGGAATACAGGGCACGGAATGTAGAAATCTTGAAAACTTGAATGGTTCTCATTTTCCTGGCAACGGAAGTAATGGGCATGGCTTTGAAACAAAGATCGTGCCTTTAAGCCAGGAGGAATTACATATATTTCTCAACAAAGATGGGTCGTCATGAATGTTGAGGACTGTAGGGCGATTCAGTTCGTGTTGTTAACCGTTATCCGTAGCCAGCCCACCCAAATCGATGTTGATGATTGCTTGACTCTATTAGGGGGGCTAGATCGTGATGAAAAACGTGACTTATGGCGTTGGTTAATGGTCCATGATCCCAATCTGAAAACGTGGCTGAAATTCCAAGGAGAGTAAAGGGCGGTGGCGTGATGATGGTTCCCTTAGAGCAGCTAGAAACCATGGTGGATGCCCTCGTCAAGAGACGCTTAGCAGAAATGTTGGGTGTGAATAGTCCAAAAGTCACACAACGGCAATGGTATCGGGCCAGTGATGCAGCTAAAAAGCTCGACCTAGATACTGCAGATAATTTGCATGATCTGCGGCTGGCCGGTGACCTTACTGAGGGTAAGCATTGGCGAGACACCAGCTCCAAGCATTCAAAAAGACCCACCTATCAGTATCACGTGGGCAATTGCAAAACATACCTGGAAAGTCGACGCAGCTAGAGTAATGGCCAAGATGAATATTCTTGCAGAGGTGAAAACGCTGAATCTGGCTCTCAAAGCTGAAGGTTATCGCGTTGCTATTCAGGCCAGAGGCAAACGATTATCTCTGGTGGCGACTCTGCCCCCAAAACCCGGCAACATCAGGCATAAGCCCTACCAGCAGCGGATCGCCTTACACTTAGGAGCCTCCCGTGCGGGCCTGCGGCGAGCCAAAGCAATGGCTATCCTGCTAGCAGATCAGATGGATCGAGATCGCTTTGACTGGAGTGAATGGACTGCCCTAAATGCCGATGATGAACCCACCAAAACAGCCGGGGAATGGATCGAGGCGCTACGACTACAGGTATGGCCAGACCTGCCAGACGAAAAACAATTCAACTGGCAAAAAAGGTGGCTGTATTTCGGCCTGAACAAACTGCCCCCTGATCGCCCCCTCACCCCTGAAGCACTGATTACTGTTGCCCTGGCTATCCCTGAGGCAAAATCAGCCATGCGAGATCGCACCTGCCGCCAACTCCAACGATTAGCGAAATTTGCCGGGGTGGATGTTGACCTAGCACCGTTTCGCACCGGCTATAACCCCAGTGCCGTTGCTCCCAAAACGATTCCCACCGATGCCGAGATCGAGGCGGCGATCGCGTCCATTGATAACCCCCAGTGGCGTAATGTCTTTGCCCTGATGGCCACCTACGGTCTGAGAAATCACGAGGCGTTCCTATGCACTCTGGAAAACCGGGACGGCGTAACGGTGGCGATCATCCCAGACGAAACCAAAACCGGGCAACACATCGCCTACCCCTATCCCGCCCACTGGGTAGACCTGTGGCTACAGGGCACCCTCACCCGCCCCAAATTGACGGTACGGGCAAATGAGGAGTACGGGGGCAGAGCCGCATCAGCATGGAGAGAGAGACATTTACCCGGCACCCCCTACGCTCTACGACATGCCTATGCGATCAGATGCCATGTGGCGGGGGTGAAGGTCGCGATCGCGGCGGCTTGGATGGGCCATAGTCCAGACATGCATCTCAAGACCTACCAAAAATGGATCTCTGAAAAGGTCCATCGTCAGGCGTGGAAAGAACTCCAAAGCAAGGGAAAATGACCAAAACTGGCTTAAATTTGGCTTGAAAATCCAAGGAATTAGCCCCAATCGAGGGTGGTTCAGGTATATTGCAATATCCCCTGATCCCTTTCTCTGACTATCTTTCCCTTATGTAGCAAGGGATTCAGCTTGCCCGCTGCTGTTGCAAAATCAGTAACGGCACCGATGATCCTTGGTTAAGTTGTCATTCTAGAGTTGTTAACCCGCCGTGGAGTCACCACCGCCCCTATCCGCCCTCAGCCCCCAACCCCCCCCCGAGCAACTGAGCGACATCAAAGCCCAGCTTGATCTGGTGTTGCTGGCCCTGGAAGCCTTGGTTGAGCTGGGTTCAGAAGCCATGTTAGACGCGGCCAAGCAACTCAACTTGGCATCCCTTATGGGCGATCGCGTCAGTTTATGGCGGCTACGGCAAGCCAGCCCCCTGCGACAAGGGCAGGGGCGCAAAAAACTGGATGTCAACGAAGCCAAAGCCCTCGTGCTGGTCAGTGCCCACCTGGCCCACCAGCACCAAGCCATCATCCGCCAAGCCATCAGCCGGTTAGAAGCCCTGGCCACCAAGGGAGAACCGCCCCATCGGGCGGCGCTGCTGGGTGACTATCTCGATCGCTTCAGCAATCTTTACCAAGAGCGCATGGTCGAAGAGCCCGCCGTCGCTATGGATGACTTGACCCGGCTCGCCCTAAAACTACTCGTGGATCTAATCTTTTACAGCCAAACCCAAGGAGCCCGTCACCTGTGGGTCGCGCTATTGGAGCGATCCGATCGGGGGGCAGATGGCCACCATTGAGCTGACGCCCCTGCGGTATGAATCCGAGACCGCAGTCTTAACCGTGACGGCGCGATCGCTGGCGATTTCCCAATGGTCGGATCGGCCTGTGGTGCAACCCTTGCGATTTCAGCTCCGGGTGACGCCATCAGATGGCGATCACCCCCTTGAAATCACTGGCAAGCAGGCCGACTTTACCGCCTTAAAAACCGTTTTCCAGGACTACCTACAGGGTGTTTTGGCCCAGGGGGCTCAGCCCGTAACTGAGTCCGGCATTACCCTAGAGCCTGAGGGCATGACCCAACATCGCCTCACCCTCGGCCCCCTCAGCAGTACCCCCACCGTTAATAGCCTGACCCTCAGCGCTTTGGAACTGGCGGACTTAGTGGACCTGTTTGAGCAAATCGATGGCCAGGTCAGTGCCCTCCCAGTCCCTCTCGGCCAATCGGCGCGGCACCGATCGTGGCGGCAGTGGAGCAGCCTAGCCGCTGTGTTCATCGTGTCGGTCGGCACCATCGCCGTCTGGCCCTATCTCAACAGGGACTCAACCATCCCGACCGCGAGCCAATCACCGGAGGTCACATCAGACGTAGAAGCCGCTGATTCCCTAGACGAACGATCGGTGGCTGCCCCTGATGGCGAGGTCGCGTCGGTCGCCCAGCCCGAGGCATCTCCACCAGATTCAACAACAGCGCCTCCTGCCGCCAGCCCAGGGACAACACCCCAACAGAATCGACCCCAACCCAAAACCACGACATCACCCGAGCCTCAGCGCTCACAAGCAGGCCCATCGCCCAAACCCCAGACCCCACCGCCTGTTACCCCTCCGGCCCCCGCCGCCAGAACCCGTCCCCCAGAGCCAGAAACGGTACTGTCACCACAATCTGATCGGTCCGAAAGTACTGCCGATGCCAACGATGGTTTTGCGGCGGAATCGGCCCCAGCGTCTGGCAATGTTTCTCCCTTAGCCCTTGGGAATGCACCGTCACTGCCCCATACATG
>JAQCKL010000005.1 GCA_027592485.1 Cyanobacteriota bacterium | reverse complement strand
TCTGCGGGTTGGCTGAGAAGGCAGGCTCTCATGGCCGCACTCAATCCTTGGGCAAGGGTAAAATCGGCTCCAGCGATACTCTCAAACTGCTCAAAACTGGCATCAGTCAAATCAGTGGCGCGGAAATCAGCCCCGGCCAAGTTTGTTCCGTTTATCCGAGCCTGTCTTAAACTTGCCCCAGTTAGCGTGGCCCCCCGCAAGTCCGCTTGTACTAAACGTGCGCCCTGTAAATTAGCCTCGGCTAAATTTGTACCTCCTAAATAGGCTCCCAATAGATTTGCCCCGCGCAAATCTGCTTGGTGAAGGTTAGCAGTATTGAGGGCTGCACCATTCAAATTGGCTTTAGGGCCGATCGCACCGGAACTTTGATAAGAAAACCCTTCCGGAAAAATAGTGTCGCTATCGTAGCGCGCACCCTGGAGTTGAGCCTCCGTCAGGTCCGCACCCATTAAGTTGGCACCATTTAAATTGGCGCGATAGAGGCAAGCGCCTTTGAGCTTGGCACGGGTCAGGACGGCTCGACTTAAATCAGCACCTCTCAAATCGGCAAAACTTAGCTCCGCCTCAGCTAGCTGGGCAGCGCTGAAATTCACCCTAATTAGAATGGCTTGACTCAATCTCATTTGATTGAGATCCAATCCGCTTAAATTGAATCCGTAAAAATCCTGACGGCTTAAATCAGCACAATTATTCTTGGCGGCCAAAACTTTTTCTACGGTATCTAGAGACGCATCCTTGAACATATTTATACAAAGGAAATAAGTGTAAATTCAAGCGGTTGAAAACTTTACAAGAACAAGCTCCATAGCTATGGATATAGCGCCGGCCACTTTGCTTAAGACACCTCGGATCACCCTGTTTTGTAGCCCACAAGCAAAGTGGCTCGCAGTCTTGTCTTAATCAGACTGGCGACTGCTATAAATACTAGTCTTCTGTTCCTTTTTGAGCAAACTTAATCACTGGCAGCATCGCTTGAGCTGAAAGCTGGGGACTATTGAGCTCGCCGTATGAACCCATAAAAATATGCCCTTTAGGGAATAAGTCATCCCTCGTACGCTGCGGCGCAAATTAATTGACTATCCTAGGTTCTGGCCCCCTTTCCCCTTATGCTCCCTT
Source organism: Cyanobacteriota bacterium (assembly GCA_027592485.1). Taxonomy (GTDB): domain Bacteria; phylum Cyanobacteriota; class Cyanobacteriia; order Phormidesmidales; family Phormidesmidaceae; genus PCC-6406. Next base: position 23,169 of record JAQCKL010000005.1, on the reverse strand, counting down.
GCCATCATCAATCGTGTTGGAACATCTGCGACTCGTTCCTGACACAGATGTCTGACTGAGTCGAGTCCCCCCCATACAGACATCTTCTTGAGGATGAAATGCCACTCTGAATATTAACGCGCTAGCGGCCAGACGAGTGATCGCGATCCAGCGATAGCCCAGGCACTTTATCGTTGACAATCCTGAAAGCTAGGGTCTTCGAGACAAGCGCCAACCATCTGCATCGCCATCCTGCTTTTTAGTCAACCCAATTGACACTTTGTTTGCATTTCTTTATGGAGTCAGCAATGGGCTGCATGGCATTCTCTGAAATAGTTCAAAATAGTGATTCAGAAACAGGTTCATTTAAAATAGTTGAGCATAACTATCGTACGGTCATACCCAATGGGTATGCAGTCGCGACGAGTTTGAGGAGCATTCATTTTGCTGGTAACCCCTAAAACGATGATGGACTTTTTTCGTAAAAGCGAAGGAGTCTGGTTTACCCAGCGTACTGTTCACCACTTTGATGCGGTTACCGATGAATCGGGGGAGTCAAAGCTGCATGTTGGTGTCGTATCACCAGATGATCAGCGCATCCATACCATTTGTGAGGCCCAAGCGATTGACCCGGTGACAGCTAAAGGGGGTGCCAGTTTTATGTGGCAGGCCCATGATGATATGGGCCAACCCAATCCAGAGCAGGCTGCCATACTCGTGGATGTTCCCGATGACCCAACCGGCCTCTCCGGAAAGCTGCTCCGAAATCAGGGTTACATTGAGAAAATTCCCGTTATCTGTCGATACTGGTTTGGTCAGGACGGTATTTTGACCATTGACACAGAATACGGGCAAAACCAAGGGCAGGAGCGTTGCTGGTTTCTGACCGATGACTTTCGGGTAAGGGTGAGCACCGTTCGCACTCTCAACGGGGTTTATTTAATGACCTACTGCTCAGAGCGCCGCCTAGTCTCAGAACAGGATTTGGCGCAAATGGTCAAGAACAATTTGGCTCGGGCATTCTAATTACCCTGATGTCCCATGCATGACACTATGAAGGAATATTACGCTCTCAACGGATTTGCAGAAAATGCTCCGGCAAATCCTCTAATGTCAGGATCCAGAGCGAATACCACTTATCAATCTAATGTATACTCCTTTTCTCCAATATCTCGAAACTTTACTAAACCAACGTTTTAGCTTGAGTCCCCGCCCAATCCCAGAGGGTTTAGAGCGTTGTGTGAGTGAGCGGGGGCGATGCCCAGCAACGATTCAAAGCTGGTGTTATCAATGTCCGGAGTTGCGGAAAATCCGCTATACCTACATTGATGCTGGAGAAACCTCTCAAATTCTTAATAGCGTTATTTATCCAAGTCATCACTTTGATGCCCCACTATTAGGCGTTGACTTTCTCTCTTTTGGAAAGGTCAAAAACCTGATTGTCATGGACTTTCAGCCTTTATTTCAAGACGAAGAGTATCTCAAAAAATACATTTATCCTTTGCAGAGTCTCCATGAGCGCTATCCAGATCTATGCCAAGATTTGGAAATGAAGTTTTACGATGCAAATCAATACTTCTCGAAATATCTATTGTTCGCAAAAACCGATGCAAAAACAGTTGAGACTAGGGTGTTTGAAGCCTTCAAAGACTATTTGCAATTGTATTGTCAGTTGATCGACGATGCGAAGTCTTTGACGGAGCCACACGACATTCAGCGAGTTGCTCAGGCTCAAAAGAATTATGACCAGTACAGCGCTGAACGTGATCCGGCCTCAGGGCTATTTGGCAGCTACTTCGGCCATGATTGGTCTGAACGATTTCTCCATGAGTTCTTGTTTGAGGATGCGGTGCCCCTAGCTGCAACTGTAGGGTAATTTTGAGGCTACCATGACGCTTTATCAACCTTTTTTAGATTACGCAATCGATCAGTTGCAGCAATCCCTAGAACTGCAACCTTACCCGATTCCCAACGGATTTGAGTCAAAGGAAGCGATTACCGGCAAAGGTAAGCGTCAAGAAACGATCTTGACCCAAAGCTATGCCTGCCAAACCCCTAAACTTAGGCAAGTTCGAGCGGCCCATGTACAGGGGGGAAAGGCGCTACAGGTGCTGAATTTTGTTATTTTTCCCCGCCTCAACTACGATTTGCCTTTTTTCGGGGCTGATTTAGTGACGCTTCCTGGGGGACACCTGATTGCAATCGACATGCAACCCCTCTTTCGAGATAGTCCTGACTATCAAGCGCGGTATTCGGAACCTGTTATACCAGTTTTCGAGCAATTCAAAACGCATTTGCCTTGGGGAGGTGATTTCCCAGAAGAGGCTACGGCTTTTTTCTCGCCAGCCTTTCTCTGGACTCGCCCTCAGGAAACGAGGGATGTTGAAACCCACGTTTTTGATGCCTTCAAGGCTTATTTGCACGCCTATCTAACGTTTGTCGAACAGGCAGAGCCCATTACCGATAGCGATACCCTGCGTGAGATCGAGGCGGCTCAACTTCGGTATATTCGTTATCGCGCCGAGAAAGATCCTGCTCGAGGGATGTTCACTCGGTTTTACGGATCAGAGTGGACCGAGGAGTATATCCATGGATTCTTGTTTGATCTAGAACGTCAACTATCGGCCTAGCCTTAACAGGCACGCAATCAATCGGGAAACCTGCCTACCTCACTTTCCTGACAGGACTTTCAGTTAAGCGAAATGACTCAAAGCTTAACTTTTCTTCGTACTTGCCAATATTCTTGCATTCTCATCAACCTTTTGAAAGGCTCTTGTATCGGTCGTCTTGGGGGACTTGGGTGAAATTGACAATTCGTAACAACATACTGATTCAACGGCATAGTATAAACAGGAAAGTGAAAGATTTTGGGCCAGGTGTATATCTGGTTTGGGGTATAGATTCCCAGTCCGAGCCTCTTGCTTTAAGAAAGGTAACCGATTTTAAGTTTCCTGTTCTCTAGAATGTTAAAAGTCTCATTGGTGTCTTAATGGCTTCCTCTGGGCGCTCTATGTGGAGAGTTCTTCGACAGATTGAAAAACTTTCTGAGTTCAGGCAATTTAGTCACACCTTAAAAACCTTCGACAAACTCTAAGGAGATTGAGTTAATGTTTGACGCTTTTGCGAAAGTGGTCTCCCAGGCCGATGCACGCGGTGCATACCTAACCGCAGACCAGATCGATGCGCTGAGTGCAATGGTTGCTGATGGCAACAAGCGCATGGATGCAGTCAACCGGATTACTAGTAGTGCCTCTGCTATCGTTGCCAGTGCTGCCCGTGAGCTATTTGCAGAGCAGCCCCAGTTGATTGCTCCCGGTGGTAATGCCTACACCAGTCGTCGTATGGCTGCTTGCCTGCGTGACATGGAAATCATCTTGCGCTACGTCACCTACTCCATCTTTGCCGGTGATGCCAGCGTCCTCAATGATCGTTGTCTGAATGGTTTGCGTGAAACCTACGCTGCCCTTGGCACCCCTGGTACTTCCGTCGCTGTTGGCGTTGAGAAGATGAAGGCTGCTGCCATCGCGATCGCCAATGATTCTGCTGGCATCACCTCTGGTAATTGCTCCAGCTTGATGGCTGAGATTGGCTCCTACTTCGACGCTGCCGTCGCAGCTGTTGCATAGTCCCTGCGACCCCAGTAAATAACCCCGGAATTGTTGGCAGTACGCTGACACCGTGTGAAAAACCTCGTAATTTGGAGATTTTGATCCATGAAAACCCCTTTGACCGAAGCTGTAGCTGCAGCTGATTCTCAAGGCCGCTTCCTTTCGTCCACTGAAATTCAGTCTGCGTTCGGTCGCTTTCGTCAAGCCAGTGCCAGCTTGTCAGCAGCTAAGGCGCTATCCGAAAAGGCTTCTACCCTGACCTCCGGTGCAGCCCAAGCGGTGTATAGCAAGTTCCCTTACACCACTCAAATGTCTGGACCTAACTATGCCACTACCCAAACCGGCAAGGACAAGTGCGTTCGCGACATCGGTTATTACCTACGGATGGTCACCTACTGCCTAACTGTGGGCGGCACCGGCCCCATGGATGACTATCTGATTGCGGGTATCGCTGAAATCAACTCCACCTTTGAGTTGTCCCCCAGCTGGTACATTGAAGCGCTCAAGTACATCAAGAGCAACCACGGTTTGTCTGGCGATCCTGCTGTTGAGGCCAATTCTTACCTTGACTACGCTATCAATGCCCTGAGCTAGCCTAGGTTTCTGTGTTCGTGCTTGATTAAGCAGCATTGGTCCCTGAGGGGTATACAGCAACTGACCGAGGTTAGGCGTTGTTTGTCCCTCAGGGACTTGTTTTGTTCCCAGGATCCAGCTAAGCCAGAAAAGTTCCTGCCTATTACCCATGCTGGCATGACGATTTGGACAGTGATTGGAGGTTTGCGCTATGGATGACCTAATTGAGATTCATAACGATGGCCAGTTAACGATTGAGACCGCGATCGCCAATCTCCAGGGTAAAGATCTGGGTCTGCGCGTCTATGCAGCTTGGTGGTTGGGACGTTTTCGGGTCAAAACTGAGGCAGCCATTCAGGTGCTGATTGCAGCCTTGTCAGACGACGATGATCGCACCGAAGGAGGAGGCTATCCACTGCGTCGCAATGCCGCCAGAGCTTTGGGAAAATTAGAGCAGCAGGAAGCCGTTCCCCACCTAGTGCAAGTTTTGCATTGTACAGATTTTTACGTGCGAGAGGCTGCGGCTCAAGCCTTAGAACAGCTTGGCAACCCGTCCGCTATTCCTGACCTGCTGCGGTTACTCCGAGGGCAAACGACCGGAACGCTACCTGCACCAGAACCGCCTCAACTCATTCAACCTTTCGATGCCATTATCGAAGCCTTAGGTACCTTAGGGGCCATTGAGGCGGTTACAGACATTACCCCTTTTTTGGACCATGGGGTACCTCGCATTCAGTACGCTACCGCCCGAGCCCTGTATCAGCTCACCCCAGAGCCTGAAAAGGCTCGAAAATATGGCGATCTGCTGATCGAAGCCCTCTCTAGCGAGGATTTACAGCTACGGCGGGCGGTCTTGGCAGACCTAGGCGCAATTGGGTATTTATCGGCAGCTGAGGCCATTTCTGCAACGCTAGCCGAAAACAGCCTCAAACTCATTGCTCTAAAAGGGTTATTGGAGAAAGAGCTCACCCAGACCACTGCACCCAATTTGTCCGATGGGGCTCAGCAGGTGATGACGCTGATGGACAACTTACTGTAACCGTATAGGCACAATGATGGGCCGAATAGAACGCGTCACCCATGGGTCAGGCGAATGGAAGTTGTTAATTTTTTTGTGCCCAATGACCAATTGATCAAGTGATATAACGAAGCAAGGGAGAATGTCCACAGCCATTTCATTTCACTCTGGATAAGTCCTTTTATTTAGTCCAAAAGCCTGGGTAATACAGTTATGTCTCACGCGCTCTCGAAATTGCTGGATGCAATAGACAAGGCAGACTCTGCTGCTTCCCTTTCGGATGCAGTGCAAGATTTGGCCGATGCTTGCCTGATTGAGTCCGCTCCCAATTTGATTGAAGCGCTGAGTTACAACAATCCTGGTGCAGCGGTCGCTGCGGTAAATGGCCTAGTGCAATTAGGGGAAGCAACGGTTCCAGCGTTGCTAGAGCAACTGGATCGCAATAACTATACCGCCCGTGCTTGGGCCATTCGAGCCTTGGCTAGTATTGGTGACCCGAGGGGATTACTCACCTTGTTAGGGGCCGCTACTGCTGACATCTCCATGAGTGTCCGCCGGGCCGCAGCTAGGGGGCTGGGGAACATGAAATGGCATCAATTTCCCCCAAAATTTTTAGGCATTGCCCAGACTGAAGCGTTGGATGCACTGTTATTCGTCGCTCAGCAGGATGAAGAGTGGGTTGTACGCTATGCCGGTGTTGTGGGTTTAGAGTCCCTGGCAATCTCATCCCAGCCGGACAGTAACCCAAGGCGATCTCAAATCCAAAGGCAATTGGCCCTAATGGCCAATCAGGAAGAAAGTCCAGCCGTTCGAGCCCGAATCTGGCAAGCTCAACAGCAGCTTCAGAAGAATACGCCGAGCTTGACCGATTTATCACAGACGAAGCAATCTGCACTTTCATCAACGGACTGGGAGCAGATCTTGACAAGGCTCTACAACCGCAAGCTCAAAGAAAGAACTGTCTTAAACGCAGGGGATCCCATCTATTATCGAGATCTTGTGAGTCCGAGCATCCCTGCTCGAGTTTCGTGAACCACAATCTGGCTCAGTCCTGATCTGAGTTGCCTGTCCAATTGTTGACTTTAACTACGTTTGCTTGAAGCGTGAATGAACTATGGCTGAATTGACCCAATCCAAATCCATTGAACAAGCCAATCTTGAGGAATTGACATCAGCGATCGATGAGTTGCAAGAGTATCGTGATCGCTTAGTGCGGGAAACCATGGCTACTGCCAAAAAGGCCAAGGTTGTTAAGGCGCATGTAGAGACGAATTTAGAGCCAACGTTAACTAAAATTGATTCCATGCTTGAAGAGCTGCGACAGCGACTCGCAATGCTGACTGCTCAAGCATAAGCACTGCATCAATTATGTTCTGGCATAGGATGAGGATGTAACCCATGGGTCAAATGGCCGACTCAACGCCCCCTGTCATGGATGACCCTTTAGTGGCCGTGCAGGAATTTAACGATGCCCTCATTGATCAGGTCAGTGAGCAAATATCCTTTGGCACCTTCAATGTGGAGGATCACCAAACGCTAAAGCAGCTCGTTGAGGGACTGGGTGATCCTAGAGGCTTGGTGCGGCTACGGTTTGCCGAAACCCTAGGTGATATTGGTGAGCCCGCCACACCTTTTTTGGTGGATGCTTTGCAGCGACATGACAACGTTGTCGTGCGGCGAGCCGCCGCCAAAACCTTAACCCTCATTGCCGATCCCGCTGCTGTGCCGCCTCTTCTAGAGGCATTCCTCGGAGATGTAGACACTGTGGTGAGAGGCTCCTCTGCCGGAGCCTTGGCCAGAACCGGAGCGACAGCTGCCCCTGTACTGCTAGAGGTTTTGGCTTCACCAGACCATGCTCAAGAGATCAAGGGGCATGCAGCTTGGGCCTTAGCATTCATGGGCTCTGAGGCTGAAGAATATCTGTATCAAGCCTTAAACTCTCAATCCTTAGACGTTCGCTGTGCGGTAATTGCAGCCCTAGGCCATGTGGCTCAAGAAAAGGGAGACGAAAAGTCTTGTGGTCTGCTGGTTTCTGCCTTAACTGATCCAGATGCCTTGATTCGGACTGAGGCGGCGGCGGCATTGGGGCAAGTCAACTATCCCAGATCGGTACCCCATCTGATTTTGGCCATGCAAGATGCCGATTTGGATGTTAGGAAAGCTGCAATCAACTCCCTGGGTAAAATGGGTGATCCCCAAGCGATGGATCCCTTAAAGTCAGCCTTAAGCGATGAATTAAGCGTGATCCGCACCCTGGCTAAACTTGCCATCAACCAAATCGAACGTCACGCTCAGGAGGATGACTGGTAGGCCAGTTGTTAACCCTCTGTCTAGAGGGGCAACCAAATACAATGGACAACTCACTTCAAGTCTGTGCTTAATCGGAGCCAAAACCTAACTCAATCAACGCTTTACAGAGTTGAGGCTTAGAAGGGGCTGATTTAGGGGCCGCAAGCGACATCTCCCTAGCGGTCTCAAATAATTCCCGAACGAGCACATTCAATGTGTAGGGATGACCTTCAATCGGGTTGTTCTCAAATCGCCCTTCGTAGGCCAATGTATACAGTTCCAAATGATGCATCCCCATGACCTTTGCCAATTTTCTGAGGGTCTCTGGGGTAGGGCAGGTGCCCTTGAAGCAAGCCCCTCGCAGCCGTGGCTGGGCAACCCCTGACAAATCAGCCAGGCGGTTCATACTGATCGCTTGAGCATCTAAATATTTAAGGATCAGCCGACCTAAGGGTGAACAGTCTTCAGGGGTGATTTTGAGACTTGGAGGCATTTTACAGATGCAAATTCAAATAGCTCATGAGTGGCTATGCGGCGCTGTTTATCAGTAAGGGATTGAATACTGATATAGAACAGCTAAAACCATGGATACAGAACAGGGGTTAAAGCCACCTATTCTCTGCATTCGCTTACTTTAGAAGCCTCATCCTAGCTGAGAGGGAAGTCGCTGTAAGGGCTAGGAATAGTCAACGGTGATGAGCCTGACGGGATGATTTATGGAGCGTTTAAAATTCAAATCCGGTCAAAAATCTTTATCCGATAAAAGATATATGGTTTCAAATCACCTGTTTGTGCTTTTTAGCACAATTCATTGAGTTTAGAGGCTTTTTGAGCGTGTCTATTTCAAGAATTGATCCTCAAATCAAGCCCTCAAGACCCATTTTCACCAATCAAGTCCCTGTTTCTATGCGGGTTTTAAAACCCATTCACAGGGATGCTAGGCAGCCTCTTAAACTCTAAAGGCATGCTTAGCCTAAAGGACGGATATCAACAATCTGTCCCCCTAGTCGATTGATCTTTCGCATCGTGTCACCCATACGGCTAAACGGCACTTGAATCAACTGACTGTGGCTCGTGCGAATAGGGGCCTGGTCATTCGTTGTACTTTCTGTTTGGGCCAAGCCCGTGACCTCATAGACAAAAATACGATCGCTGATGCTCCACTGTCCTAGCATGATGGTTCCTTTTGAATAATGGGTCTCATTTCAGAAAGGGCTTTCAAAAGGGGTGATATCCCCCTATTGAAAACCCCCAAGATTTGATGTCTATCGCTTACGCACGGGTAATACTGGCAACTTTGCCGCCGGTCTTATTAATGCGTTGCAAGATATGAGAAAGGGACTCATAGGGCACCACAAACACCCGGCTGCTACGACGAATACGGGGATACCCAGGAGATAACATCCCTGAGACTTCGATGCGGTAGAGACTGCCACGCTCTTGAGTCGATTGGCCGGGACGGGCAAAGACGCGATTGGTCACGGTCCCTTTTTTCGAAGCCTGATAAGCCCAACCAGCACTGTCTGCCCCAGAAGGGGGAACCACTGAAGAGACGGTATCCATGGCTAATTCTGAAGCAAGGCGAGACTGGCTTCCACCAACTTGGGCGCGATCGCTATTGGCATAGCCCCGATACAGGCTAAACATCCGAGTAAAGCCAGCCATGGTCTGGCCCATTTGGGTATCAAACCCTCGATAGTAGGGGACGATATTGTCGCCAAAGTTGGTTTCATACTCAGCGGTATTGATGTAGGAATCAATATCGGCATCAAAGCCCTCATTTTGATAGCGATCGAGGTGTTCGATCACCTCTGCCTCACTGTAGGGAGCCCGTCCGAGTAGATGCTTAAAGTTCAGCTCAATGACGCGGGTTTGAAAATTGGAGTACAAAAACTTGTCTTTGTACAAAGTCGATTTGGCGAGTGCCCGGACAAAGTCTCTGACCGTGAGCGCGCCAGTGGTAAGTAAAGATTCTAGTTCAACCAGGCGCTCAGACTGCATCAGGTAGTCATTACCGAGCACCTGGCGATAAATCGCATTGATGACCACTTTCGCGTCACTGGCATCCCAGTCAGACCGCAACTCAATCGGCTCCTGCTCAGCAAAAGGACTTGTGCCTAAGCGTGCAGCTTCAGTCGTAATACCCACAGATGTATCTCCTTATCAAGGGGTGATTTAGATGAGGTGAGACCGCAACTCCCCAGCGAAATTGCCCGTCAAACGTCCCTAGACGGTTAAGGCGTCGCGGTCTGGGAGTATCGGTCTAAACCGATGTGATGTCGACAATGCGGCTACCCCGTTTGTTGAGGCGCTGCAAAATGGGCGAGAGCTGTTCGTAGGTGACAACGTAGTCTTGCATACCCCGTCGAACTTGCGGCGCGCGGCCGCTGGCCGATTGGGAGACGCGTACCCGGTACAGTTGCCCCCGTTGACCGCTGGCAGTACCTGAGAGTTCTTTGCCAAAGGTCGGTGTTTGGATAGCGCTGGCGGTATTGCGGGCCAGTTCCCTGGTCAGGCGAGCCGATTGGTTGGTGCGATCGCTGCTGGCCGCTCCCCGATACAGCTGGAACATGCGGGTAAACCCGACTGTCTTTTGGCCGCGCTGGGTGGCAAATCCCCGGCAGTAGGGCACCGTTTGATCGCCAAAATTTTCTTGATATTCCGCTGAATCAATATAGCTATTAATTTCGGCGACATACCCCTGCTGAACATAGAGATTCACATGTTCGGAAATCTCTGATTCATCGTAGGGTGCCCGGCCCAATAGATGCTTAAAGTTGAGTTCAATAAACCGAACTTGGGACGCACCGTAAAAGAATTTTTGTTTATAGAGCTCTGAGAGCGCCAAGGCGCGCACAAAGTCTTGAACCCTGACATGGCCGTGGGTCAGCAAGGACTCAGCACTGGTCAGACGCTCGGATTGCATGATGTGGTCATTGCCCAATACCTGACGGTAGGCGGCCCAAATTACGGCTTTAATATCGGCGTCGGTAGCATGGGCTCGCAACTCAGTGGGGGGAGTTTGAGCCAGGGGTTCAAACCCTAGTAGTCTGGCGGAAGTTGCACTGGTCATAGGAGTTTCTCAAGCAGGTATATAGCGCTGGCCATTTTGATCGGGATACCTCGGATCGTCCTGATGCTCAGCACAGAATCAAAATGGCTGACAGTCTTAACCCCCATGGGGCTATCGACTGCTAAAACAACTGACACCCAATGCCTACCCCTGCCATCGGCTGATGCGCTGTGCTAGGGCTAGGTATCGGGCGTCAACCTTGCGGTTAGCTCAATGCATTGATGGCATAGTCGATGTAGGAGTTAGCTTCACTCGCACCATCGCCACTCAGACCGTGGTTAGCTTTGATGTGCTTGAGTGCTTCGATATACCAGCTGGGAGACAGCTCAAAGGTGCTATTGATTTCAGCAACACCAGCGATCAAATAGTCATCCATGGGGCCAGTGCCACCGGCAATCAAGCAATAGGTGACCATGCGCAGGTAGTAACCGATATCGCGAGCACACTTAGCCTTACCTTCACTGTTAGAAGCATAGTTGTTGCCCTGCATTTGGGTGGTGTAGGGAAACTTGGTATACACCGCTTGGGCAGCAGCATTCACCAGGCCATCTGCCTTGCTAGCAAGGGCTTGAGCCGCTGCTAGTCCAGCTTCGGCTTGACGAAGGCGACCAAAAGCAACCTGAAGCTCAGAGCTGCTCAGGAAACGACCTTGGGAATCAGCAGCTGCAACTGCTTCAGTCATGGGGGTCTTCATGGAAAATATCTCTCTAAAAGGTTTGCAAAAGGATTGTCAACAATTCGGACTAGAGCTTAGCCAACCGCTGAAGCGGCTTGGTCAAAATAGCCACCAAGCTCAGCCATGAGGGAGCTGCAGTCGCCTTGGGTGATACCAGCGCGGTCATTGGCAATTGCAATAGCAGCATCTTTCATTTTGTTGACCCCTTCTGCTACCGAACCACCGGGAACGCCCAGGGCAACGTAGGTTTCACGCAAGCCATTCAAGCAGCGATCGTTGAGAACACTGCTATCGCCGGTGAACACGGCATAGGTGACGTAGCGCAAGACAATTTCCATATCCCGCAAGCAAGCGGCCATACGGCGATTGGTATAAGCATTTCCGCCGGGGGCAATCAGTTGAGGCTGCTCGGCAAACAAAGCGCGAGCGGCATTGGCAACAATGGTGGAAGCGTTGCCGGTCAGGCGGTTCACTACGTCAATGCGCTTAGTGCCATCGGACACAAACTGGCTGAGAGCGCTGATTTGGCTATCGCTGACATACTGTCCCCTTGCGTCGGCTTGGGAAACAACTTTTGTAAAGGCGTCGAACATGGAAAAAATCTCCTACTCTGAACACGCGCATAGAACTGGCCCGATTAGCAATGCTCTGTCATCAAGATGCTCGGTGTAACTTAAAGCCTTTTACCCCTTAGAGAGGAGAGCAGAACCCTAAAGAGCAATAAGCCCACTTAGGTCGAACACCATTTTTTGACAGAGCTCAAAACCAGATGATTTCATACCCAAAAGAAGGTCTAAAGATCAAGTTTTGAGAGAACTGAGTCTTAGGGGCTAAAACCATCAAGACTCAGTGGCCTTTCGAATACCAATCAAATTTAATCAATTCACTTGTGCAGTTCTTGTGCACAACCATGTGTCTAATCCTTTACAAGGGGCTAAACCTTTGCAGAACAAGGCTTGAATAGATTAGGAGCCCCTACTTTTAAACTGAGAGAGCGTTACCTACTGTTACATTGGCATCATGATTTGTCGTGTCAACGCAGTCAAATAACATCGTTTGCAAGTACCGATCAGCCCATTCCGCTCCAAAAGCGCGCTCTAGAATTCGTCGAGTTTTGTCATTTTGCTGCTGCTGTGAGCAGTATCGGTGCTGCCCAGCCAGTATGGATTCATATTCCTCTATGGATTGAATTGGGACAGCGCTAGAGGCCAGTTGACAATGAATCGATAAATATTGAGTGACTTGATCTAAAAAGCGAATTGCTTCTTCGGGGGTAGTGGGCCGCACAAATAGACAAAACTTGGAAAAAATATCTCCCCAATCAGGTAAGGTACGCGGTTGAGAAAATACTACCGAGGGTAAGTCTTCTAACGCCTCCCTATAGAGTGTAGGTAAGGATCGGTTGGCAGAAACCGGTGATAAATCAACAATAGCTGCGCTAATTCCTCCAGGACCCGCGACAATATCGACACCAAAGATAGGCAAGTCAAAGTTCACTTTGGGAAACATCACGCAGTGCAGAATATCTAAATTTTTGCCCACTTTCGCCAGCTCCAAATGAAGTTTTCGAAACTGGGGGGTCTGATAGCAATGGTTTTCGATGGTCAGCCGCTCCCCTTCCAGTAGTCCTTCCACATGACCCAAGTCGGTGGGGGTATCGTAGGCGTAGGTGACCAACTGACCTCGCCAGAGGGTTTCAATGATGTCAGCCAATTGGCGAATCACCGGATGCTGTTGGTCCCTTAAGGAGCCATATCTCGCTTGAGTCATCGTAATTAAAGTGATCAGGGTGAGTACCCTTACCTTGCCTTAACCCTGTGCAAGCCTCGTGCAGGCTGTTCTAGTCATTGGTTAGGTTGAAATGAGGCGATGGAGGTGAATTTAAATAACTTAATAATCCGCAGCCATAGGGACTATGCAAACAAGCTAAACCCCGTCCATGTTGAGATCAGTAGTTTTCGGGTAGCCAGCTGAAGGGTGGCTCTTGCTGAATGCCTGATACATCTCCTAAAACTCTTGTGAATTTGTAGGTTGCGGTTGAGGAACGAAACCCAACAGATTGCTTGAAAGCGAGTCGTGTTGGGTTTCGCAAGCTCAACACCAACCTACACGAGAAAAATGACTGAAAAGCTTGAAGGCCAAACAATCAGCAGCTCTTGGCTTTCAATCCTTTCAGCCGCCTTGGTAAAACTCCAGTTTTCGAGCTGGACGGGGTTTAGCTGGCAAGTTTGATCATTTGTGGTGATCTCACACAAGCTTGATATCGCTTCAGGCGATTCTGTATGCGCAGGACTAGATTTTGCCCTTGGATAGGCTTGGTAATGTAGTCATCGGCCCCTAAGGCAAAGGCTTGGTTTTGCTTGGCTACATCGCTATGGATGCTCAGAAAAACAATCGGCAAATGTTGCCAGCGGGGATTGCTACGCAGCACCTGACATAGCTCAAACCCATTAATGTGGGGCATTTCTATGTCTAGGATGAGCAGATCAGGGAGCACCTCAGTAAACAGGGTCCAAAATCGTTGGGGATTGGTCAAGGGGGTGATCTGAAAGTCTAAAGGCTGTAAAAGTTGTGTTACCTGATGCAAATGGTGGGCATCATCATCGACAATCATGATTTTGCTGAGGCGATCTCTGGGGTGAGTCGCCTGGGTAATCACCTCTAATACCTCTGCTGGAATCACCGGATGTTCGAGAATAATCGCCCCCCCGCGGCGGATCAAATCGAGGCGGTTTCCGAAGTCGGCTTGGGGTGTAATCACTAGCACCGGCAGTTGGGGCCAAGCTGCTGTGAGCTGACTAATAAATTGCAGCAACCGGTGCAAAATTGGCTCCTCTAAAAGGGGATCGGCTTCACCGGCCACGAGGTTGACCAGTACTAAATCCGGAGCTTCAGCCATGGGGTCGGCCAATCGGTCCCTATGGAAGGGGTTCAGCAAAGACAAACCCACAGCGGCTGCTTCAATGGAGGCCGCCACTGTAGTCTGAAAGCCTTGAGCCACCGCCAGCGCTGTAACCTGCTGAATGTGGGGCATCTCATTTACATCTAAGATCAAGAGTTCTAAAGGGCGAGGGGCATTCTCTGCCAGCGGGCAAACCAGCTGGGGGGATTCATCAAGGGCATGGCCCAGAGTGGCAACCAAGGTCTGAAATTGAGCGGTCTGGGTTGGGGAGAAGGTGATGGTGGTGTGCAGGAGTTGCTCTAACTGCAGCGCTAGGCGATACCCTTCCATTAATCCAAAGGTCCCTAAGGTACCGGCGAGGCTATGGGCCATCTGCTGAGCCTGGGTCCGTTGCTGTTCATGAAGGCCTTTTTGGGTGAGGGTATGGGCCACTTGTGTCAAGTAATTCCAACGTTCTAAGCTATCCCCTTTATGGGCTCGCCAAGCCTGGGTAAGTCCCTCTAGATAACGGGCCTGGCGATCGCCTTGGGTCGGGTGGGCCAGATCGCGAAATTGGGTCTTGAGGCGATACCCCAGACCATGTACCGTTTCGACTAAGTCAGTGGGGGCACCGACCGCCTTGAGTTTGCGCCGTAAACCGCGAATATGGGAGCGCACGGTCGCCTCACTGGGAAACGTTTCGGAAGACCAAATACGATCGAGCAAGGTGCTGGCCCCAAACACCTGATGGCTATGGCGCAAAAACAATTCCAGCAGGGCATATTCTTTGGCGGTGAGGTCAACCATTTGCCCGTGGTAAGTCACCTCACAACTGATCGGATCTAGACAAAGGTCGCCCCAAGCCAACACCGGTGCCGTCTCGGTCAGTGCCCGTCGCAATAACACTCGCACGCGGGCGAGTAATTCTTCAATATCAAAGGGTTTGACCACGTAATCATCGGCTCCCGCTTCTAGCCCACGCACCTTATCAGTTTGTTCATCCTTGGCTGTAAGCAAGAGAATCGGGACCCCATAGCCTTGATCGCGCAGTCGCTGGCAGAGGTGAATGCCGTTGAGTTGGGGCAGCATCCAATCCAGAATGATTAGATCGTAATCAAAGGTTGAACTATAGGCCCAACCGGTTTCGCCATCGGCTACCCGATCCACGACATAATTTTGGGCGGTCAACTGCTGGGTGAGCAGTGCCGTTAGGGCGTCATCATCATCGATCAAAAGCACTCGCATGGTTCACAGAGGCCAATCCAGCAAATCGGCAATTTGACTGGCTAAGGTTAACGGGTTAAAAGGTTTGGTAATCACCCCAGAGACGCCAATTTTCTGGAACAGGCGCTTCTCGGCAGTGCGGGTTTTAGCGGTGAGCAATACCACTGGAATCGCTTGGGTGCGGGGATTATTGCAGAGTGCTTCGAAGGTGGCAATTCCATCCATTTCCGGCATCATCACATCTAGCAAAATCACATCTGGAGCATGGATTTCTGCCTGGGAAATACCTTCTTCTCCAGAGGATGCGGTCAAAATATCCCAATTAGCTTCCATCTTTAAACTGAGGCTGACCACCTTTTGGATCGACGCTTCATCGTCAACAACAAGGACACGTTTTAAGGTCATAATGTTTAGGTTGTGCTAGGGGGAATCAAGGGGACAGTGAAATAGAAACAACTGCCAACCCCCATCTGGCTTTCGGCCCAAATTTGACCACCATGTTGCTCAACGATTTTTCGGCAAATGGTGAGGCCTAAGCCGGTACCGCCTTTCTTGCGGGAGTCAGAGGAATCGACCTGCTGAAAGCGCTCAAAAATGCTATTTAGCTTGTCAGACGGAATCCCTTGACCCTGGTCTTGCACACAGAACAGCGCCATGGCGGGCAAGGAAGGACGATGATGAAAAGCGGCATTAGATAATCGGGGGGGTAAAGCGGATTCAAAATAAGGTTGGATAGTTACATTAATTCCATCACCAGGGGTCGAGAATTTGATCGCATTGCCGATCAGATTTGTTAAGGCTTGGACGATGTAATCGGGATCTGCCCAGATGGCAATGGAGTCCAATCGAGTATGAATTTCAATCCCCTGTTGACGGGCGATCGCCTGCATCGATTCAGCCGCTTGCACAATCAAATCGGCTGCATCACAGCGATGGGCATCCATAGTGACTTCACCCGATTCAATCCGCTGTAGATCTAAGACATTGTTGACTAAACGCACCAGGCGATCGGTGTTTTCATCGGCCACATCTAACATTTGCTGGCCTTCCTCAGACAAATGTCCTAACCGGCCTGTGGCGATCAGTTTAAGTGACCCATGGAGGGAGGTAAGAGGAGTCCGCAATTCATGGCTGACCACAGCGATAAATTCATCTTTCATGCGCTCGATCGCTTTGCGATCGCTAATATCCATCGTCAGGGCAAAAAAGCCTTTGACTTGTGGTGGTCTGTCTCCGCCCCCTTTCTCAATATGGGGAATGTAGGTCACACTTACCGAATGGCTACGTCCTTCCTTAAAGGTAAGTTCACTTTCATAGGTGACTTGAGTGCCCGCCAAGACGGTTTCAATGTAAGACTGGATGGCTTGGTAATAGGCTACTCCCATCAGTGCCTCCATAGACATGCCATAGATAGCCTCAGGGGTCTGCCCCAGCCAATATTCGTAAGCTTGATTGTTAAACCGATAGCGTTGCTGGTCATCCACATAGGCAATCAGCACCGGCAAATTATTCGTGATCAGGCGTAATTGTTCCTCGCTCTGTCGCAGGGCCACCTCAATTTGTTTGCGCTCTTGGATTTCTTGATGCAAAGCCCAGTTGGCTTGGGTCAGCTCAGCGGTCCGCAACTTCACCCGATCTTCCAGGTATTCCAACATTTGTCCTTGGGACAAGGCGATACTGATCTGATCTGCTAATTGCTGCATCAGCTCTAATTCAAACTCGGTCCACTGGCGAGGGCTGCGACATTGATGGGCAATCAACAAGCCCCATAGTTGGTTCCGTAGGGGTTCATCACCCACCGATTGCTCTGGTTGGAGGGGATGCACAATCGGGACAATTAGCTTTGATTGAATCCCCCATTGCTTAATGAACTCCACCAAGCAGTCCGCCAACCCTGACTCGGGAGCATGAACATCAGCAATTGCCAGGACTCGCCCCTGGGCATAGAGGGTCTGGTAATCCTCAGGAAAAACCTCTTCTGGAAAGGAATACCCCAAAATTGCTGGGTATGGCGCGACCACCGACTCACTGATGGGTTGGCCGGTGCCATCAGGCAGCACCTGATAAATCAAGACCCGATCAGCATTTAGCAGCCGCTGTACCTCGTTAACCGTTGTGTGAAAAATCTCTTTGAGTTGCAGCGACTGACGAATTTTGAGAGTGATTTCCGCAAAGAGTTGGAATCTCTCATGCTGGCGACGGAGTTGAACGGTCGTTCTCTGGTCCTGAATCGTTTGTAAGAGATCGATTTTGTTAATCAAGCCGAGCAAGTGCTGCTGGTCATCAACGATGGGCAGGTAGCTGATGCGATGGCGGGCGAACTGCTCTAACAAAGGGGCCACATCGTTCAAATCGGCATGGGAAACGGTAATTACAGGGCGGGTTACCACCTGACTGAGTCGCAGTTGAGGCCCATCACGATGCTGCACCATGGCTTGGAGTAGATCTTGACGGGTGGCAATACCCACGACCTTGCGGCGATGCAGGGCCAGCACGCAGCCATGCTCCGGTTCGGATGTCATCTGGCCCAACACCTTTGACAGTTTGGCTTGACTAGAGAAGGCCAGCGGTTGGGGTTCCAGAATCTTGTGCCAAAAGGATGAATTACACACCCCAAGGTTCGATGACATGCAGGGAAGGGGGTTCAGGGGATTCGCAGTATCCTCAATCTAGGGGGTATTGGATCAATTTTTGATGGCGTTGTTTTGATTCTTTAAGGTTTAGCTGACCATCGTTAAGTCCATGGAGGTGATTCTCCTCAGTCCAACGGCCCAACAGCGCCAATCGCTGATAGCAACCGGTTCCGTCTCAGAATGACGAATACTTAGGGGGTAGCCTCTAAAAATCGAAGCCGATTGCGACCCCGTTCTTGGGCTTGGGCAAGGGCGGTCTGGGCGGTGTTGATCAATTGCAGGGCGTCAACCGGGGCAGCCGTACTGGCGATCGCACCACCAACGCTGGCTTCTAGGGTTGAGTTAGGGGCGGCAACGGGGGGCGGTGCTTCCAAAATTGCGGACTGCAGGGTTTCACCATATTGGCTGGTGGCTTTTGCATCCAGGCCTGCCACCGTCGCTAAGTACAGCCCTTGGCCATCGCTATAAAGCCAGGTTTGGTCGGTGGCTGCTGATTGTAGATGTTTGGTGAGACCTTGCCACAGTTGCTTACGATCCACCCCATCGACTAGATCACACTGCACTTTTAGCATGAGCAGGCTAAAGGACAAGGCTCGGTCTCTGTCCACCGCCATCAAGGCCGCCAGTTGCCGCCCTAGGGCCTGCTTGAGAATGCTGCTGTGGAGTAGACCGGTGGTGGTTTCCTTGAGGTCTAGGGCGCTGAGCAACGCTTGATAGCGCTGATGCACAGACTGCACTCGCTGGGTTTCTGTGGAAACCTGCTGCTCTGTTTTTTGGAGGAGACCGGTAAGGGTGTCGGTCTGTTTTTGAATGCGACTCACCCGCCATCCCCGCCGAATCACGGCGGGGATGGAGACTAAGAGGCCCACAATCACCCCGATCGCAAGAGTCAGCAACAGCACTAGCGCTAGGGATTGTTGGTACTGCCACCCCAACAGGTTGATGGTGACTAAGTTGGTGTTTTGCAGGGCAAATAAGATGGCCAGAAAGGCGATCGCCAGCCCAGAAACGATATACAGGCGCATAGTCAATTCGGCAACGGTGGCAATGGAGCAGCAATGTCCCAATTTACCCTACCGGCTCACGCCGGTTCAGGCGGGGTGTTTTAGATTGGCAAGGCTTT
Organism: Cyanobacteriota bacterium; assembly: GCA_027592485.1. Classification (GTDB taxonomy): domain Bacteria; phylum Cyanobacteriota; class Cyanobacteriia; order Phormidesmidales; family Phormidesmidaceae; genus PCC-6406. The sequence continues at coordinate 4,092 of JAQCKL010000005.1, read as the reverse complement.
GTTCGGCAATACCGTTCCTAACTCCCGACTGGCCCTAAAGTTGGCAGTCCCTGATCCATAGCGCTACCCGATAGGCTAGAAGACCCGATAGGCTAGAAAGTAAATCACCCGATACCTCATTCAGTCTTACCGTTGCCCTAGCCCATGAAACATCTGTGGAATTTTTGTCTGGCCCTCTGCTTAATGTCATTGATCACCCTTGCCCCTGGCATGGGGTTGGGTGATCGTGCCCTCGCCCTCAGCGATAGCCTTACCCCAGAGCAGATCCAGACCATTGCGGAGCTGCGGGAAAAGGCCCTGATTACCAGTCAAGAGGGCGATCTAGAGGGGGCCGATCGCTACTGGAGTCGCCTTCTAGATCTTTTGCCCCAGGAAGCCGCAATTTGGAGTAATCGGGGCCTGATTCGCACCAGTCAGAATCGCTATGACGAGGCCCTGGCCGACTATACCCAAGCCATTACCCTCGCCCCTACCATCCCTGATCCGTACCTCAACCGAGGGGCGGTGTATGAGGTGCTAGAAGATTGGGATGCGGCCATGGATGACTACAACCAGGTCTTGGCATTAGATGCCCAAGAGGCCGGGGCTTACAATAATCGCGGCAATGTTAAAGGTGGGTTGGGAGACTGGCAGGGGGCGATCGCGGATTACCAAACTGCGACCGAGCTGGATCCCAACTTTGCCCTGGCCAGGGTCAACACCGCTTTGGCCCTGTATCAAACCGGAGAACGGGAAGCGGCAGTGCAGTCTTTGCGAGGCACGGTGCGTAAGTACCCTAATTTTCCCGATGCGCGGGCCGCGTTGACCGGCATGCTCTGGCAAGTGGGTCAGCAAGGGGAGGCCGAAAGTCACTGGGTGGCGGTCTCGGGGTTAGATAGCCGCTACCGTGATTTGGATTGGGTACGGCAAGTGCGCCGCTGGCCCCCCACCGTGGTCGATGCCTTAGCCCAGTTTCTGGCGGTTGAGGGCTAGGCCAAATGCTTGAGCTATTGCTGGTCGCCAGTTTGGGGTTTTTAGGCAGTTTTGGCCATTGCGTGGGCATGTGTGGCCCCATTGCCATGGCCCTCTCCCTATCGAACCCAGACCATGGGGATCAGTCTCGGGGACGCCAAGTCGCTTTTCATCTATTGCTAAACCTGGGCCGACTGCTGAGCTATGCCCTGGTGGGAGCGGCGATTGGGGGGCTGGGTTCGGTACTGGTGGCGGGGGGGCAAATGGCAGGGGTGGGCAGCATGCTGCGGCGGTTGATTGTGCTATTCACCGGCAGTTTGTTAATTGGGTTGGGTCTGCGCCAGGTGGCCCCTGGCTGGCTTCCTAAAATTCCCCTGGTTCACCCTTTGCAAGGCCAGTTACACGATCGCCTTAACCGGGCCATGGCCCAGGTTTCCCAAAGCCCCCATTGGTGGACCCCTGCGGCGCTGGGGTTGGCCTGGGGACTGATTCCCTGCGGGTTTCTCTATGCCGCTCAGCTCAAAGCCGCTGAGGCCACCACCCCGGAGGGGGGAGCCTTAGTGATGGTGGCCTTTGGCTTGGGTACGGTGCCGATGATGGTCGGGGTGGGCATCTCTAGTGCTTGGTTTAGCCGCGATCGCACCAGCCAACTGTTCAAAATGGGGGGATGGATCACGCTGCTGATTGGGGTGCTGACCCTAATGCGCACCGGGGATCTCATGGTGGACTATACCGGTCACCTGGCCCTAGTGGGATTGGCATTGGCCCTAGTGGCCCGCCCCATCAGCAAGGTTTGGGTACAGCCGCTGAAATATCGCCGGGGCCTGGGGGTGGGTAGCTTTGTGTTGGCGATCGCCCACACCGTCCACATGCTAGAACACAGCTGGGGTTGGAATCCGGCGGTGTTGACCTTTATGGTGCCGCAGCACCGATGGGGCATGATCGCCGGGATATCGGCCTTAATGCTCATGACACCCCTCACCCTCACCAGCACCGACCGCGCCCAAAAGCGCCTGGGTCAAGCCTGGCGGCGGTTACATCTCCTCAGTGGGCCGGCCCTACTGTTAGGCGGCCTTCACTGCACCTTAGCCGGTTCTAGCTACCTGGGCAGTCTCCGTTGGTCTGGTTGGCCCCTGGTTCATACTGTGGTTTTAGGTACCCTGGTGGTTGGCGTCTTTCTATTCAGAAGCCGCTGGACTTGGCAATGGTTACGTTTGGAGCGATGGTATGTGGCCCCTAAATAATCCCAATCACCCTGGGCAGGTCAGCTTTCTCGGGAACCCCGCCTGGGGCCATCAAGTGGAGGTCGCTGCCGATGTCGGGGCCACCTTACATATTGAGCCCAATGACATCCCCCAAGCGGGTACCCCCACCGATATTTGGTTTGCCCTGACCGCAACCGGGGGCACCATCATTCCCCTAGAGCATTGCGACTGCGCCTTGACGGTATACGACCAGGCGGGTGCAGCCCTCGCCACGCCCGCCCTCTCTCCCACAACGGCAGAGGGCTACGAGAATATTCCCGGTTCTACCCTCACCTTTCCCACCGTCGGAGCCTATGAACTGGTTTTGTCAGGGCAGCCTAGTTCGACTGCGGCTGGGGCCTTTGCCCCGTTTGAACTGCGCTTTGAGGTAACGGTGGCAGGCACGGCGGCCCCACCCCCAGCGACACCAACATCCACCGCGACGGTTTTAGCACCAGAGTCCCAGGAACCTTCTGCCCCGGTGCCATCGTCATCGGCTATAGGAGGCCCCTGGTTCATCGGTGGGGGCATTCTGGCTATGGTTTTGATCGCAGGGATTATTTGGTGGAGATTGCCAAAGGAAAAGCCGTGACCCATTTCATTCAAAAATTGAGCGCTGTCGGGTTAGGATGCTGCGTCGTCCTCGGGTTCGGGCCAAACGCAGCCCAGGCCGCAGAACAGGTGGTGTTGACCTACGGCGACCTGTCGATGGATATCCCCATTCAGGATTTGTCTGATTTGGCAGAAACTGGAGAACCCTCCACAGAACTCGGGTTGCTGCTCGCCTTGGCCAATCAAGAGCCTGAAACCCTCCAAGAAGCGTTGACGGGCTCAGTCCCGATGAATCCTTGGGTCCTCGGGCTCGTGCTGAATAGCCCCCCTGGCGACTGGATGCTAGAGCAGGTGGGCGAAACCATTCAATCTTCTTCTGGGGCAGGCAGTGATTCGGCCCTGAAAGCGGCCCTAGAGGTGGCTGCAGATGATGGTCAGATGTCTTTGATCGAGGTGATGCAGGTCTACCCCAGCCCTGAGATTGTGGTGCAGGGCGATCGCCTCATGGAAACCTACAGTCAGGTTTATGATCTGTTTGGACCTTGGTGGGACCTGATTATGGGCACCGAGCCGTAAATATAGCACTGGTCCCCTTGCTTAAGACACCTAGGATCGCTCTGGGCCTTGGCGCAGCAGCAAAGGGGTGCATCCCAGTTTTGCAAATATCATTCTGAATGTAGCGATAGCGAAGTGTTGGCGCAGCCTGCCGCAGGCTTAGAATCCCAATCTTGCACGAGGACTGAGATCCTTCGCTACACTCCGTTTCACTCAGGATGACGAAAGTGGGATGCACCCGCAGCAAAGTGGCTCGCAGTCTAATCCTAAGCGGACTAGCAACTGCTATAACAGCAGCCTTCGCTTCAACAATGCTGTATCGAGACGGAGCCCGACGGTAAAATCGCTATCGTCATCCTGGTATGTTCACATTCCTGTCACATTTCACCCTGTCGTTTTGGGATTAAATCCCGCAGCGGTGATTTTCACTGCCAACATCACGACGATGAGGGGTCAGTTCGCCGTAGAATTCCATCTAAACGAACTGAGTCGCAAGTGAATATACGGAATAGATCTATTTTTTGACATCACTCCAAAAAAGATGGTGGAGTGTTCAGTAAATCTTCGGATTGACTGAATACATTGATTTTAGTCTCAGTAAAATAATATATTTTCGACCCCAGACTAAAGCTTTGGGGAAAATAGTCAAAATCACTTTCAAGCAGCCTTCTTTGGGAAACGCTATGACGCGGCAAGGTCGAGTCAAACCCTTTCCAAACACAGGGCAATCGCACCTAAATTAGGTTGCCATAGAGTCTAAAAACCGAACTTTTTTTGGTAAGACCTGCTA
>JAQCKL010000470.1 GCA_027592485.1 Cyanobacteriota bacterium | reverse complement strand
CCGCATAGACAGAGCTGATCAGTGGGGAGATCGGCGCGGTAGAGGGCCGCAAATTGGCAGAGCTGATCAGCCGGATCAGGGGTGGCTTGGGCGATGCGATCGCGCTGGTGTTGAAAGGTCTGTCGGTATCGCATCACCAAAGCCCGCACCAACTCATCTTTAGAAGGAAAGTGGTAATGGATGCTGGCTTTGCGGATGCCGACGCGATCGGAGATGTCGGCATAGCTAAAGGCGCTATAGCCCCGCTGCCGCACCAGTATTTGGGCAACATCAAGGATCTGTTGGGCCGTTTGGGATGCCATCTCCTAAGCCTACCTTTCAGTAGATAAAGGATCAAGCCGCTTAAGGGGTCACGGCGCTGGGTGGTAGTGATTAAGGTAGCCTGGTTGAGGCGGTAGCGTCACAAGCACACGAGTCACCAGCGCCAGGGTTGTCAACGGTTTCATGGGCAATTAGCGGGTATAGCGAACGCCATAGCGACTGTAACGAAGCCCTTGATAAACCGGTTGAGCCAACGGCTGCTCCTGGTCAGGCTGAGGGCGGGTGCGTTGAACCTTGAGGTTAAGACCGCCACGGTAAATCAATTGCATAAGGGGAGCTCCAAGGCTGAGGCAGTGTGATAGGTAGCGCTGGCCACTTGCTGAGGACACCGAGTATCTTGTCTAACGCTTTGTGCAGCAGCAAAGTGATTTGCAGTCTCGTCCTAACCGGACTAGGGACTGCTGCCATATCTAATTGTTCTAGCGTTTACCCTGCGGTTGCGACCGCAATCTGGTATCAACAGTTACATTTTTCAATATTTCACAGGTGCCCAGCGATATAGCTGCCCTGAGTACGGGATCAGGCAACCGGACTGACAATCCCCTCCTTGGGCGCTATCCATTAGGCGTAACTCTGTCAAAAGCTTGTGTCACCAGGTTTCTGGCCTTGAGCTGCAGGGGGTAAAACCTCACCGCCTGCGGCACCTCTCCTGACCCTTGGCGAAGCCTGCCCGTAGGCGAAGCCGCTCCAAAGGAGCATAGGACTTAGGAGAGGTTTATCAAGGCTTCCGGTCCCTCAGTTCTGCTGATTCAGCCTTTAGATTGCCTCTTGTTTAGGCGCAACCTGATTTTGAACCCCTTCGCTGGCAAGCGATAGAGCGACTTTTTTGCAAAGGACAGATCCCGAGAGGGGGGCACGGGCTAAGCGGTTTATAGCAGTCGCCAGTCCGGTTAGGACAAGACTGCGAGCCACTTTGCTTCTGCGATAAGGATCAGAGCGGTCCTAGGTGTCCTAAGCAAAGTGGCCAGCGCTATAGGGTTGCTCTTACCCCGTGCTGAGGTTAGCTGGGGTCAACCAGCTTCCGGCACGCTTCCAGGCTCAAAAGTCTTGAGCCGTGGGTGTTTCGGGGAAATCGGCAGTTAGTACTGTCCATCCAAAAGCCCCCAAGCATGGGCTGGGGGCGAGTAGAGGCGATATAGCACCTACGTCATAAGCGCTTAATTGAGAGCAGCGTTGACTACATTTAAGGTCTGCTGAGGGGCTACATCTGGAAACACTGCCCGGACAGCAGGATGGACGATTTGATAGTCAGCAACATTCAGGCCCTGGGCCAAAGCGGCATCCGTTGCCAAAGCCCCTAACCCTTGGTTGGCCAAGGTGAGCACGTAGGGCAGAGTGCTGTTATTCAGGGCTTGGGTCGCGGTCCAAGGGGTCGCGCCCGGCATATTGGGTACCCCGAAATGGACGACCCCAGCTTCCACATAGGTGGGATGGCTATGGGATGTGGGGTGTAAGGTTTCGATGCAGCCCCCCTGATCAACGGCCACATCGATAATCACTGAGCCAGGCCGCATTTTGGCCACCAGATCTCGATTGACGAGGATGGGGGCACGGCGACCGGGGATCAGCACTGCCCCAATCAGGAGATCGGCTTGGGGCACCACCTCGGCAATGGTGGCAGCGGTGCTGTAACGCAGCTCTACCCGTGAACCAAAGAGGGTTTCGAGGTAGGCCAGTCGTTCTACATTAACGTCTAGAATCTGGACCTGAGCCCCCATACCTACGGCAATGCGGGCCGCTTCAGTGCCGACGACACCGCCACCTAAAATCACAACGCGGCCAGGGGCAACACCGGGAATCCCACCCAGCAGCACGCCGCGACCACCCTGTTGGCGCTCTAAGTAGCGGGCTCCAAACTGCACGGAGAGGCGGCCCGCAATGATGCTCATGGGGGTCAGCAAGGGGAGTTTGCCATCCGGGGTGGCCACGGTTTCGTAGGCGATCGCCGTTGCCCCGCTCGCCACTAACGCCTCGGTAAGCTGGCGCTCTGCCGCTAAATGTAGATAGGTAAACAGGATCAGGTCCTGGCGGAAATATTGATATTCAGAGGGTTGGGGCTCCTTGACCTTGACCACCATCTGCTGAGCCCAAGCGATCGCCCCATCGGAGACCAATTTCGCTCCGGCTTGGACATAGTCCTGATCGCTAAACCCCGCTCCGGCTCCCGCTCCCGCTTCCACCACCACTTGATGACCACCACTGCAAAGCGCCTGAACACTATTCGGGGTGAGTCCGACCCGAAACTCTTGGTCCTTAATCTCTTTGGGCAGACCGATTTGCATGACATTGCCTCCGATGGTAGATATAGCGCAGATATCGCTCCCTGGGCGCGCAACGGCCCATACTTTTACTGTAAGCAGCCCGACCAAACGAGACAAAGGGTCGTGCTAATGTCAACCCATGAATAGTTCTCATGGGTCTGACATTAAACTCTCTCAACTGCGGGCGCTGGTAGCGGCAGTTGAATGCGGCAGTTTTGGCAAGGGCGCTTTGGTGCTCGGGGTGACCCAGTCGGCAGTGAGCCACGCGATCTCGACCTTAGAGGAGACGTTAGGGGTGATATTGCTATTTCGAGGGCACCACGGAGCAACCCCGACCGGTGTTGGCGAAAAAGTGGTTGCCCACGCCCGAACGATGCTGAAAATTCTGGACGAGATGGTTCACGTTAGCCAGGCAGAACGGGGTTTGGCCACAGGGCAGGTGCGGATCGCCGCGATTCGTAGCTTGGCAACCTATGGGCTGCCCCCGGCGATCGCCGCCTTTAAGCAGCAGTACCCCCAAATCACCGTCACCGTCACCCGCTGTGTCAATCACGGCGAAGTGCAAAAGGTGTTGCAGGCGGGCGGTGCGGACCTGGGATTAATGGACATTGATGCCCCCCAAGGCTTCGACATCTACCCGTTGTTTGCCGATGACTATGTGGCATTACTACCGCCCCAAGCCGCCCTGCCCGAGGATCCCCTACCTTGGGCCGCGATAGGTGAGTATCCGTTAATTTTGCCGGTGCCCCAGGACAATAGTTACGCCAAGTTGCGAGCGTATCTCGCCCAGCAGTCCGTCCCGCTAACGGTGGCCTATGAGGTGAATGAAGATGCCACGATTACCAGCATGGTTGCCGCTGGGCTAGGCATGACTATCCTTCCCTACCTGGCTGCTGTGCCGATTCCAGCGACGGTCACCGTGAAGGCCCTATCCCAGCCTTTACAGCGTACTCTGGGGGCAGTTATTTTAGCTGAGTCCCTTCAGGGGCCAGCCGTCTATGCCTTTTTGAACACCCTTAAGCAGCTGCCCATTCAGGTGGAAGGGGGCGATCGCTGGATTCACCCACCTCATATCCCTGACTGACCACGAGAACGCGTCAATTGATTCACCTACAACGCCAACGATGATCGAGGTCAAATCTGTCCTCAAAAAACATTATGTCTGACTCAAATATTTATCTATATTTCCTTTGGTTCTCTTGGCATTAAAAATACAATCTGAGAAGAATAAATTAGCGCTACATTGACTCGCCAAAACACTTCTTTGAATTGGATTCGAAAACGCTAGTTCGTAATCGTGGCCCTTCATCCACTCCAAGGCTTTCTGCTCAATGTAAGCAACACGATAGCTGGACAGCTCTTTGAGCCATCTTTGAGATTCACCAGAATTAATATGATTTTGATGCAAGATACGCTGGCCATCTATTTTCTGTTGTTTGCCTTTCATTGCCATTGTCTCTTTCTTTTTTCGTAAGTGTCACAGGGGTTGAGAACAGGAGTTGTTGTGGAAGGGAGTAGTCAGTTAAAGTTTACCG
>JAQCKL010000469.1 GCA_027592485.1 Cyanobacteriota bacterium | reverse complement strand
GGCATGGCACTCACCGGAGATGGGAAATGCTTCTAGCTTATGTCTTAATGCAATTGGCGACTGCTATATAACAGACGCCATTGTCAGGGGATGACTTAGAAACACATAATCCTCAACCACTTGATTGGCAATCAAGTGCTCTTGGATAATGCGTTCAATCACAGCCGGGGTAGCGCTGTGATACCAAACGCCATCGGGATAGACTAACAAAATGGGTCCTTGCTGGCAGATGCGTAAACAGTTGGCCTTGGTCCTAAAGACACAATTGGGGCGCTCCTCCGTGGGGCGATCGAGCTGCAGCTCCTGCAGGCGTTTTTTGAGATAGTTCCAAGCCTCTAGGCTAGGGCCGAGATCGCAGCATTTGGGCTTACTCTGATCTGCACACAACAGGACATGACGCTGAATCGCATTCAGGTGCAAGGCCTGAATAAGGTCAGGATTCGGGGGGATAGGCTGATCAGCCATGTTCCCTAGGCCTCGCTAGTGGCATCAGCAACAATATTAACTGTTTCTCCCTGATTGCCGCGAACCCGGCGAATTGGCAGGTTGGCAATCAAAGCCGTAACGCGGTCATCGTTTTCTAGGGCAAATTCGAGGCCGTCAGGATCGATCTCTACATAGCGGGAGACCACCTCCAGGATTTCCTGACGCATTTTTTCGACGACTTCTGGGCTGAGATCAGAGCGGTCATGGGCCAACACAAACTGGAGGCGGCGCTTGACAGCGTCCCGACTGGTTTCATTGGAGCCCCGATTAAACAGGCGATCGAGCAGGTCACTAAGCATAAGCACTGGAAAGGAAACGGGTAGTGAGGGGCAACATCGCCATTAACCCTTGAGAAAACGTCGTAGCCGCACAAACAAATCGTCGTGGGGGGCATTCAAGTCGAGGAAGGGGACCTTCTCCCCCTGTAGCCGTCGGGCCACATTGGCAAAGGCGAGACCCGCTAAAGAAAGTTTTGTCTCAAGCACTAAAGGCTCCCCTCGATTAGTCGAGACAATGACCCGCTCATCATCGGGAACCACGCCCAGTAGTGGAATGGCTAAGATGTCCTGCACATCTTGTACCGACATCATCTGCTGTACCTGCACCATGGCAGGCTTGAGACGATTAACAATCAGCTGCATCTTTTTGACATCATTGGCCTCTAGCAGGCCAATGACGCGATCGGCGTCACGAACGGCGGAAATCTCAGGGGTGGTGACAATAATGGCTTCGTTGGCAGCGGCGATCGCATTCCTGAACCCCATTTCAATGCCAGCGGGACTATCCACCAAGATGTAGTCAAAGCTATCGGTGAGCTGGGCTACCAAGGAAGCGGTTTGTTCCGGGGTGATCGATTCCTTGGAGCGATTTTGAGCGGCGGCGAGCAGGGCCAAGTTGGGTTGACGCTTATCTTTGACCAATGCCTGCTCCATCCGGCAGTCCCCCGCCAAGACATCTAGCGCCGTATAGACGATCCGATTCTCTAGCCCAAGGAGCAAGTCGAGATTGCGTAAACCAAAGTCAGCATCCAGGACTGCGACCCGTTGCTCCCGTTGAGCTAACGCCATTCCTAAGTTGGCGGTGCAAGTCGTTTTACCAACGCCCCCTTTACCGGAGGTGACAACAATAATGCGGGTCATAAGTTCAAAATGTTCAGCCTTATCGTAAGGGAGATGAATAGAAAAGAGGATGATGGGTTCGGGCTGGGCTTCTTAGGAGGATATCAGGTTTCAATCATGCCCCATCCTGGCCCCCTCTCAATGCAATCCTGGCAAGGTCAGGTAGCCGGGAGGTTATCTTACCCTGCCCTTAAGCATTGGATGATAGCCGTGGAAACTCTGCTGCCAGAGCAATGCGAATGCCGTCATTGCCGACATAGGCAATCTCAGGGAGATATTGCTCTGGGGGTGTTTCGGGGGGACGCGCCACCTTATCCGCGATCCGCAGTTGGGTCGGATCCATGCGGAGGGCCATAATCCGACAGTCTGGGTTACCGCCGTAGCCCGCATGGACTAAGCCCCGCAGTCGTCCCCAAATCAAGATGTCCCCGTCAGCAACGACACTGCCACCGGGGTTGACATCCCCCAAAATGACAACGCTACCGTGGTGGCGAATTTCGACCCCAGCCCGGATGGTGCTTTGCACGTAGAGGGGATCCTCTAGCGCTTGCCCCGATTCGGATGCGGTTTGGTTCAGGTGGGTGACTGGGGCATGCTGATCGACAGAATACCCGGCGGTGACTGCCGCGACGGCGGTTTGACGGCGGCTGGTGTAGATCCGCTTGAGGGCAAGATCCGCTTCTGACAGCACATCGGCAATGGCCTGAAGCTGGCGGGCATCGAGTAAGCGGTTACGGGCCAACAGGTGAACCGTTGTCCGGGGTTGCCAAAAACGCTCCCCAGCGTTGAGGCGATGTTTTAACTGCTCCCACAACTCTGACCAGGGTAGGGGTAAAGTGTCTCCTTCTGGCTCCGGGGGCAGCAGCAGCAGTAAGCGCCCCCCTTGACTCTTAAAACGCACCTGCCCGTCTGGGTTCGTGTCAAGAATGGGAAGCTCGGAAACAGATGTGGGGGACGGAGACTCCGAATTCATGGTTAATCAGTCGCCGATGTCAATGACAACCTTAAAGTCATCTAGTTTTGACATATTAGACCAGGATTTCTCAGCTGTTACGTTTTTGGGTCGCGATGTTGTTCAGGGGGCGTTCAAAAGGCGCGATAGGATGCGGGGCAGTATTTCCCTAATTTGGCTGTGAATTTGGCTGTGAACTGGTCTCCCTTCCATGCCCATATCCACCAAACCCTAAAGACTCGTGGCCTGCTTCCCCAGGGTTGCCGAGTCTTGGTTGGCGTGTCTGGAGGACAGGATTCCCTGGCCTTGATGTGCTTACTGGCGGATTTACAACCCCACTGGCAATGGCACCTGCAGGGAATTCACTGTAACCATGGCTGGCGGCAAGATGCTGATGCCAATGCCAGGTTTGTGGTGCAGACGTTGGCGGCTTGGCAGATTGATTGCGCGGTGGTGACGGCTGAGCCGCCGCCCCAGGGGGAGGCTGCTGCCCGGCAGTGGCGCTATGGGGCGTTTTATCGGGTGGCCTGCCGGGATGGATGTCAGGCGGTGGTGACGGGGCATACCGCCAGCGATCGCGCTGAAACGTTGCTCTACAACCTCATCAGGGGGAGCGGTGCCGACGGTCTCCAGGCCCTAACCTGGCAAAGACCATTGCAGGAGCGTGATCCAAAGGTTCAATTGGTCCGCCCCCTGTTGAATTGTACCCGTGCCCAAATCACTGAATTTTGCCAGACCCAGATGCTCAGCATTTGGGAGGACAGTACGAATTGCGATCGCACCTATGCCCGCAATCGACTCCGTCTAGACCTGTTGCCCTGGCTGCGTCAGCACTTTAATCCGCAAGTCGATCGCACCCTGGCCCAAGCCGCTGAGATTCTGTCGGCGGAGGTGGACTATTTAGACACCCAGACCGACCTCCTCTGGCAACAGTGCTGGGATACGAGTCACCACTGCCTCGACCGCCGGGTGTTAGCCCTTGCCCCTTTAGCCTTACAGCGACGGGTGTTGTATCGGTGGGTAAAGCAAATCGCCCCTAGGCAAATCCGCTTTACCCATGTGGAAAAACTGGTGGTGCTGATCACAGCGCCCAATCGCAGCCAAACCGACCCATTTCCGGGTGGTGCGATCGCCCGCGTCAGCGATCCCTGGATTGAGATCCTTCAGACGAACCCTGGGGACAGCCTCCATCAAGACGATTCTGAAACCGATTGAATCAGCTGCTGCAAATACAGCATGGCTTCCCCTGGGGGCATTAACAGAGCCTTGCCTTGCCGAAGCACCTCGTATTGGCCCTTGTGGTAGCCATGGCCTGAGATCAGTCCCATTTGAATGGCCTGATTTCCCAACGCATTAAGTTGGTTCACACTCATGCCCTCCACTTCTAGATTGAGGCGTTGTTTTAGGGGATCAATATCCATGGGTAGGGTTTCTCAACGTATGGAACAAGGGGTCTGATCCCGCAAGCCAGGACATTTGAATTTAGGATGACCTTGTAACTACCTAGGTCCCTGCTACCAATGTTGGCGTTTTACCCTGTACGGCATTAGAGAGAATCTCAA
>JAQCKL010000468.1 GCA_027592485.1 Cyanobacteriota bacterium | reverse complement strand
CATGGCACTCACCGGAGATGGGAAATGCTTCTAGCTTATGTCTTAATGCAATTGGCGACTGCTATAATCATTATTCACAACTGCCTCACCCGTTATGGGTCATCCCTGTCGTCAAGTCAAGGGGTAGTCAAATCAAGGGTCGAGGACTGGTTAAAGAGACGCTCAGGCTCGTCCATGTAAAGTTCTGAGCCACAGCAAAGTCACCCCCTGTAACGATATCCACCTTAGCTACCCTCAAATCATTGATATGGCATCAAAATTTCCATATCGATACAGTGATTTCCTTGCCTGGTGAGGTCCGGCCTATGTCCTGCTAGCAAGGGTTTCAGGTCTATTTTTTACCTCACGAGCTTCAAAAATGCCGTAGCCGCATTCAGTCCTGTCACCCATTAACCATGGACATCCCCCAGCAGTCGCCGATTTGGACCCTCTCCATCGATGCGGTATACCCTTTTCTGGGCAGTGACCCCGCCGGATTGGCCACCCACGAAGCCCAGCAGCGGTTCGAGCAATTTGGGGCCAATGAGCTACCGGAACCGCCTCACCGGCCCCTCTGGCTCCGGCTTGCCGATCAGCTCACCCACTTTATGGCGTTGTTGCTGTGGGTGGCGGGGGTTTTGGCCTTTGTCTCGGGCACCCCGGCCCTGGGGTGGGCGATCTGGGCGGTGATTTTAGTCAATGCCATCTTTAGCTTTTCCCAAGAATTTCAGGCGGAGCGGGCGTTGTCGGCCCTCAAAAATGTTTTGCCTCAGCGGGTCAAGGTGTATCGGGCCGGTGAGCTGATCCAAATTTCGACACGGGAACTGGTGCGGGGGGATGTGGTGCAGCTCGAAGAGGGCGATCGCGTTTCAGCCGATGCCCGACTGGTGTCGGCGGAAAGCCTCTACCTTGACGTGTCGATTCTCACGGGGGAATCGCTACCGGTCTCCCGCAGTGCCTACCCGATCCGGCTGCGGCAGGCGGTGCCCGTGCGGGGGGAGCAGATCCTGACCCGGCCGGGGGAGCAGATCCTGCATGAATCGGTGAGTCCGGCTGAAATGGCCAATCTGGTATTAGCGGGTTCGACGGTGGCTTCGGGGCGGGGGGTGGCCGTGGTGTACGCCACGGGCGCACAGACCGAATTTGGCCATGTGGCCCACCTGACCACCGTGGTCAAACGTGAGCCCAGCACCCTAGAAGTGCAGGTCACCCAGATTGTGCGGGTGATTACGGCGATCGCCCTCACCATGGGCAGCCTGGTCTTTGTGCTCACCTCCCTACTGGTGGGCATGGAGATCAAAGAGAGCTTTATTTTTGCGATCGGCATTATTGTGGCGCTGGTGCCCGAAGGTCTGTTGCCCACGGTGACCCTGGCGCTGGCGATTGGGGTGCGGCGGATGGTGCGGCGCAATGCCCTGGTCAGACGCCTCTCGGCGGTGGAGGCCTTGAGTGCCACCACGGTCATCTGCACCGACAAAACGGGCACCCTCACCAAAAACGAAATGACGGTGCGCCACCTGTGGCTACCCTTTATGGCTGCAACCGAGCCGATGTCTGTGCAGGTGACCGGGGCGGGGTACGACCCCACCGTCGGCACTGTCAATATTCCAGCCGCTTGCGATGCCCCCTGGAAAGTCCAGTTATTACTCATGGGGGCGGCGCTCTGTTCAAATGCCCGCCTGATTCACCTGAATGCCCCCAGCCGCTGGCAGGAAATGGGCGACCCCACCGAAGCGGCCCTAATGGTTGCTGCGGCCAAAGGCGGACTGAATCTGGAGACCCTGCAAAAGCAGGTGCCTCGATTGCGAGAAATTCCCTTCGACTCCAGGCGGCGGATGATGACCGTGGTTTTAGATTGGCAACGGTCGGAACTCTGGCCCAGTGACTTGCCCTACTTAGCCTTTACCAAGGGGGCACCCATAGAGGTGGTGCGCCACTGCCAATTTATATTGCGCCATGACCGGGTGGAGCCCTTAACCCCTGCCGATGGGGATGAGGTGGTGGCCGCCAATGATACCTTGGCGCGGCAGGGGTATCGTGTTCTGGGGGTGGCGACCCGGCGCGGGGATCAAACCTTCCGGGAGATCAAAGCCCAAGATCTTGAACAGCAGCTGATCTTTATTGGTCTGGTGGCGATGTTTGATCCGCCCCGACCGGAGGTGCCGACCGCGATTGACCAGTGTCACGCCGCTGGGATTAAGGTGACGATGGTGACCGGCGACTATGGGCTGACGGCAGAGGCGATCGCCCGCCAGGTGAGGCTGGTGAGTAACGAGCCGGTCCGGGTGGTGACCGGCGATGGCATGGGTCACCTGTCCGAGGCCCAGCTCCGCCAGATTCTCAAATATCGCACGGGCTTAGTCTTTGCCCGGATGTCGCCAGAGCACAAGCTGCGGCTGGTGCAGGCGTACAAAAGTAATGGTGAAATTGTGGCGGTGACAGGAGATGGGGTGAATGATGCCCCCGCCCTCAGAGCGGCCCATATCGGTGTGGCCATGGGGCTCAATGGCACGGATGTTGCCCGCGAAGCCGCCGACATGGTACTCACCGACGACAACTTTGCCACCATTGTCAGCGCCATTGAGCAAGGCCGCGCTGTTTACCAAAACATTCGCAAATTTATCACCTATATTTTGGCCTCCAATGTGGCAGAGCTGCTGCCTTTTTTGGCCATGGTGGCCCTGAAAATTCCCCCTGCCCTGGTGATCATGCAAATTCTGGCGGTGGACTTAGGCACCGACATGTTGCCTGCCCTGGCCCTAGGGGCCGAGCAGCCAGAACCAGGGTTGTTGCAACAGCCGCCGCGATCGCGCAGTCAGGCGTTGCTAGATCGCTCCCTGCTGCTGCGGGCCTATGGTTTTTTAGGACTGATTGAGGCGGCACTCAGCATGGGGGCATTCTTTTTGGTGTGGTGGAGCCATGGCTATGGTTTGGCGGAACTCCAGGCGGTCAGCCCAAAAATTCTCTCCCATGCCGCCGATGCGGCGACCATTGGCATCTATGCCCAGGCGACAACCATGACCCTCGCCACCATCGTCGCCTGTCAAGATGGCAACGTCTTTGCCTGTCGCTCAGAGCGGGCTTCGATTCGCCGGATGGGGCTGTTCTCTAACCCGCTGATCTGGCTGGGCATCGCCGTTGAGTGGATGCTAATTATTGCGATCACGAAGCTAGCGGCTTTGCAAACCGTGTTTTCCACTGCCCCGATCGTGGGTTGGCAATGGTTGCTGCTCTTGCTCTGTCCGCCCATCATGCTAGGGGCTGAAGAACTCCGCAAAGCTTGGCTACGGCAGTCTGACCAGTTTCCTCGAAAGGTGACATTGTAGGGACGAATTGCAACGCAACTGACACCGACCTGAAACAATTGTTTCATTGACATCACTGCCTGTGGACAAGATGTTCGGTTTCTCTATCCCCCATAACTCTGCCGTCTATGCGCCAATTGCCGTTAGTTTGGGCGCAATTCCTGGTGCATTGAGTCGTTATTACATCACAATCTGGCTAGCTCAAGGGTTAGGAACCCATTTTCCGTTTGGCACATTTGTGATTAACCTGTCCGGGGCGCTGCTCATTGGATTCTTCGCCACCTTGGCCAATGCTCAGATCATGATTTCACCTGATCTTCAACGCCTGGTCATAACCGGCTTTTTAGGCTCTTACACCACGTTTTCCACCTATACCCTCGATACCGCTGGCTTGTTGCGGAGCGGTAATCGAATCAAAGCGCTGTTTTACTGGATAGGCAGCTTTGTGTTGGGGGGAGTTTGTCTAGAAATGGGGATTGCTTTGGCCAGATTTATGCGATAAACAGGATGACTCAACTGCTGCAGATACTCAATTTTTTCAAACGAAGAGGGCAGACGCTTTCTGCGGTGTTGCGGCCTGACCCTATGGTGCGGGTGCCCATAGCGATTAGCTTTGGGGCGATGGCTGGAGCCTTGAGTCGTTACTACCTAACCTTAGGCTTCAATGAATGGTTCGGCACAGCTTTTCCCTTTGGCACCGGGTTTATTAATGGGTCGGGGGCATTCATGATGGGATTTTTCGCCACCCTGGCCATCGAACGCACCCTGATTTCACCGGATCTAAGACTGGCCATAGCCGTAGGATTTCTCGGCTCATACACCACCTTTTCGTCCTACG
>JAQCKL010000467.1 GCA_027592485.1 Cyanobacteriota bacterium | reverse complement strand
TAGAGCACCAGCATTAAGCCATAGAACAATCGGGGTCGGCGATTGACCCGCCAGGCCGATAGCATCGAGAGCGTCGTCACCAGGCCCGCCAGCAGCACCAATGGAGCCGACAGCCCATCCACTGAAACCGTCCAGTTCAGTCCCAGGGAAGGGATCCAGGGAAAGGTCTCGACGATTTGAAAATCGGTCCGGGTGGCATCGTAGTGCGCCCAGAAGGTATAGCCCATCAGCGCCAAGTCAAGCCCCCCGACACTGATGGCATACCAGCGAATCAGGTTATTGTTGGTGCCGCGCACGATGGGCAAGAAAGGAATCAACAGCGCTGCTACAAGGGGCAGCAGAATCAGGATAGTGAGCCAGGGAACTTGAGCGATCACCATAACAGTTAAGGACGAATACCTAAATCATTTTTCATAGACTGAATTCTATGGAAAGTAGAAAACGATTAACTCTAATCTATGATTTAAGCATTCCGAGGGATTTCCCGCTACCGTGATTATTTTTGATGGCAGCCAACCGGACAATTCCACCAGGAAATTTTTAGCGATCGCCCAAAAGCAGCAGCATCGTTGCTACCCATCACGTTCTCGTTCTTGGTGTTGGCGGCGGGATGCTGTTCTGTTGTAACTGTCCCACACATCACGCTGGCTGAGCGGAGTCGTATGCCTTTTAGGCGGGCTAAGCCAACGTGTCTCCCAAAGGGAGAAAGCCAGAACTCCAGCTAATGCAATGGGTAAATAGTGACTCAAAATGCTGTGTTTAGGTAATCCTGTCCAGTGATTACAGGGACGCGTCAAGATAACATCACGGATGTCGCCACCCCAAGCGCACTTAACATAGGGTGGCATGATGATGACCCTTCCCTAATGAAACTAAGACCCATGGTGAAGCAATTGCTGGGCTTGAGCTTAATGGCGTTATTGGCCGCTTGTGGCGGTAGCGATGGGCCTGAATCGACGGCCTCAGAGGCCTCAACCAGCACAGCCGCAGAGGCCCCTGCCGTGTCGCCTGAGGCCTCTGAATCCCCCGCCCCTGGAGCTACCACCCTAGCCCCTGGCACCTATTGCTACACCATTGACGATGCCAATCAAACCGGAGCAATGCGGTTGACGGTTGATGACACATCCCAGGTGCTCGGAGATAGCAGCATTACCATTCACAATGATGAGGCCAGCTATTACTCCTCCTACACCCAAACCTTTGTGGGTCGTTTGAGCGGCAATAGCGCCGCTGTCGATGTCACCACCTGGATTGAGTATGACCGGCAAATGGGGGCTGAAACTTGGACTGTGACCGCTGCCGCCCTAACCTTGCCAAACGAGGTTTTGGTGGCGGCAGATTGCAATGATGAGGCCGTTGTTAGCCGATTTGAGGCCTATGACGATTTGGATGCCGCCGCACTACTAGAGGACGTCGCTGATCAACCGGGCCAACAGGTGCAATTTGACCCTGGCACCAGCGGCACTACCCTAGAGAATTCCGTGATCCGGGGCGAACGCGATCTGTACATCCTAGGAGCCCAGGGGGGGCAGATCATGACCCTAGATCTATACGCCCTAGAAGACAATGCGGTCTTCGACGTGATCTCGCCCGACGGATCCTTACTCGTGCGGGAAAGCACCTATGAGGAGATGACGCTCCCTCAAACCGGTGACTATCAGATCATCGTCGGGGGGACCAGGGGAAATGCCACCTATTCCCTAGATGTGGCGATCGAATAATCAAGGGCAAACGACGCCAGGGCGGCCTTTTGCAGCGGCCTTTGAACGCGGTGATCTAACCGGTCAACATCCCCCCTCAAACCGTTTTTGCGGGTAAAGATGGTTTACACCCCGGTTTAAGCATCGCAAATCCGCGTATCCTTCAGTATCCTGTGCGGAGATTCCACGGCTACTGTGAGGAGTTGCCTGACATGGTGCAAAATCGATCCCTATTTGTACTCCTGATGCTGGCGGCCATGACGCTGCCCCCAACCCTGGCCCGTCAGGCTATTTCTGCGGTGTCAGTCGCCCAGGCCCCTGACGCCCCCGACACCGCCACGCCCACCCCCGAGACGCCAGAGGGGATTGACCCCTTTGAAGGGACTCCGCCGGTCGATGCTGCCCCCCCCGCAGAGACCCGTCCGGCACCGTTACCCCCGACCTTCTCTCTGCCCGAAAGTCTCCCGGCTGGTACCACCCTTTCCATTGATGGGTCTGTCAGCATGGCGGCCATCAATCGCACCCTGATTCGTCGCTTTGAAGCGCGCTTTCCTGGGGTGACGGTGACCGTTCAAGAGCAGGGCACCGCAGCGGCTTTGCAAGGGTTAGTCGCAGGGGACGGTCCAGACTTAGCCGCGGTCGGGCGACCCCTCAGTCCAGAAGAGTTGGCCCAGGGATTGGTGGAGATCCCGATCAGTCGTGAGAAAATCGCCATCATCGTTGGCGATGAGAACCCCTTCCAAGGGGATCTGACCTTTGACCAGTTCGCTCAAATCTTTCGAGGAGAAATCGCTAACTGGCTCTATGTGGGGGGGCCAGATGTACCGATTCGCTTCATCGATCGCCCTGCCGACAGTGATACCCGCCGCGCCCTCGGGAGCTACGAAATTTTCAAGGCCGTTGAGTTTAGCACCGGAGATAATGCGATCACCCTGGGGGCTGACGACACCGCCGCTGTTGTTGAGGCCCTGGGCAGTAGTGGCATCAGCTATGCCATTGCCAGTCAAGTGCTAGATCAAGACAATGTGCGGGTCTTGACCATGGATGGCACCCTGCCGGATGATCCCCGCTATCCCTACTCCCAACCCAGGGGATACGCCTATACCGGGACCCCTAGTCCAGCGGCAGCGGCCTTTTTGGCCTTTGCCACTAGCGCCGATGGTCAGGCCGCTTTGGTGGAAGCGAAATCCGCTGAAGCCGCCGATGTCGCTACCGCTGAGTTGCCAACCAGCGTGACCGCCATGCGTCCCAACGGCCAAGGGTTTGTGACCGGCGATCGCGAAGGCAATATCAAGTTTTGGAATATTGATGGCAGCTCCGCCGGAGAGCCCGAAGCAGCAGCCCATACTGGCCCAGTCACCGCCTTAGCCTTTAGCCCTGACGGCAATCGGATTATCAGTGGCGGTGCTGATGGCAAGGTCCGGTTTTGGGATGCCGTCGGCACCCCTGTGGGTGAACCGATTGCCGCCCATGGGGGCCCGGTCAGCACCCTGGCGGTGTTTCCCGATGGCACCTTTGCCACGGGCAGTACCGACGGGAGCTTGCAACGGTGGGACACCAACGGCATCCCTGTGGGCGAACCGATTGCCGCCCATGGTGATACGGTCCGAGCCGCTACCGTTAGCGGTGACGGTCAAACCCTGGTGACCGCAGGCAATGACGGTCAGGTCAAGCTTTGGAATCTTGATGGCACCGCCAAAGGGGCCTTCGGCGGCCACGGGGGTCCGGTCACAGCGGTGGCGGTGAAGCCCGACAATACCCTCGTCACCGGCGGCCAAGATAGTACCGTTCGGCTCTGGGATAGCGCTGGCACCCCCCAAGGTAGTTATCCCACCGCTGGCCCCGTCACCGCCCTAGCGGTGAGCGCCGATGGTCAGCGGATTGCCACGGGGGATGGCACCGGCACCGTGCAAATGCGTAATGGCGACGGCACCCCTGCCGGAACCCCAATTAGTGATATTGGCTCTGCCGTTGATGGCTTGGCCTTTACCCCAGATGGTGAGCGATTGGTGGTGAGCGCCCAAGACCAGCCGCCCCAACTGCGTAATCAGGCCGGTGAACTCGTTTCTCAAGCCGCCCCAGAGACCGGTGCTGAAACGGAAGCCGAGGGGAATCTAGCCGGTCTTTGGCAACGGCTGCAAGGCTTGGGTCCGCGCCTGTGGATTCTGCTACCCATTCTGCTGTTGGCGATCTTGCTCTGGTCCCTATTGCAAGGGGTGTTTGGGGATGCTGAGGAAGACGAGGAGGAGGAAGACAAAGCCTCCAGCAGGACATCCCCTGGGGTGGCAGCAGGCTCAGATGACGATTTAGAGGGGCCGCCCATATCTGCAGGGGCAGACATTGATTGGTCGGTAGCCGATGGCAGTGGTGATGTTGACTTTGGGCAAGCCGACTTTGGGCAAAGCGATGACCTCGATATCGACTTTGGCGGCGAGCCCGTTTCCTTTGACCGTGACATTCCGAACGCCATTGCGGCGGCCCCTTCCGCA
>JAQCKL010000466.1 GCA_027592485.1 Cyanobacteriota bacterium | reverse complement strand
AGGGCTGGGGGCAAATCGCAAATAAACCCCACCGTATCGGAGAGTACCAGATTGTGCAGGACCTGGGTTTCTGGATCCGTAATCGTAAGACGACGGGTGGTGGGATCGAGGGTGGCAAATAGTTGGTCCGCCGCATAGACCTCCGATTGGGTGAGGGCATTCACCAGGGTAGATTTTCCGGCATTGGTGTATCCCACCACCGCTACCGAAGGCACATCGGTGCGCTGCCGCTGCTGCCGCAGGCGCGCCCGGTGGGCCTGAAGCTGATCCACATCTCGCTGCAAACGGGCAATACGCCGTTGAATCGCGCGGCGTTCCGTTTCCAGTTGGGTTTCCCCTGGACCTCGGGTGCCAATGCCACCGCCCTGCCGAGACAGGGCCACCCCCCGTCCAGTGAGGCGGGGGAGTTGATATTCCAGTTGAGCCAATTCCACCTGCAATTTGCCGGCCCCGCTTCTAGCCCGCTGGGCAAAAATATCCAGGATGACCTCAGTACGGTCCACAACTCGAACCCCCACCTGGGCCTCTAAGTTACGCACTTGGGTTGGGGATAAATCGCGATCGAACACCACTAGATTAATGCCCAACGTTTGTACGGCCAGGGCGATTTCTTGCACCTTCCCGGCTCCCAAGACCGTTTGGGGATGGGGGCGATCGCGACGCTGGTGAATCTCGTCTAACACCTCTCCACCAGCGGTCTCCACGAGCCGCCGCAGCTCCTGCAAGCCCCCCTGAAATTGACCTCGGCTCATCCGGGCCGTAATCAGCCCCGCCAACAGCACCCGGTCCTGGGTGCTATCGACCTGTTGGGCCACAAAGGTACGCCGAAACTCGGTCTCAAGGGCATCGGTGAGGGCAACAAAATCTTGACCGGCCAGATCCTCTAAGGCCATGGCCGGAGAAACGGTCCAACGGGCCTCAGGGTGAGGGACGAGATGGGAAAGGTAAGCGACCTTAATGTAGCCGGTCGCACCGCCGCCCCGTCGTTGAAAGCCCTGCCCCGAAAGGGTAAGGGTAATTAGGGCATCCAGCCGCTGAATGGCCATGGCCGTCAGGTCGCTGGTACTGGGAGCGGTCTGTTTGAGCTGGGTCACCAAGCAACGAATGCCACAGAGCCGTTCTTCTCCATAGCGAGGCAGTTCAATGGGGGGAATCTGGGTTTGGCGAGGCGTCCCGACCCCCACCCGTAGGACCTGGCCCCGGCGATTGATGTACACACATACCGGCAACCCCAAATCCGTGCTAATGCCAGCCAGTCTCTGGGCAAATTCAACTGTGGTGAAGCGATCTCCCGGCAAACGCTCGTGATAGAGCCGTTGCAGCTGTTTGAGTTGGCTAGATTTTAGTCCTTTAAGTTGACCATGAATCAGTTCGATACGCCCTCAACCTCAACCCGATAGCATTTTTAGCATTGTAGTGGAGGCTTCTGGCCATTGGCTGGCGTCTGTAACGGACTATATCGAGTCCAATCGAATCGCGGTGCAGATTGCAGAGACAGATTGCAGAGCACACACAGGCCTGATCCCCTAAGGACTCTGAATTTGTCCCACGACCACTTTTGGCGATGACCGGATCGAAACCCTGAATCAACCTCAAACGAGGGAACCCCAATGAGGCTAATGAATCGTAACAGGGTATGTTCACGGTCTAAAGTCAGTTTGAAGATTCGTGCATTTCAGACTATACTCTGCTATCTCTTTGGAGAGATGACTTGGGAAAGCAGCCCGGTGGCCCTAGCTATCTTGGTTGCTGAGGAGAATCCATCAACATCTAGCTAACGCCACTGATGTGGCCGATATCTCTCATCTAAATCCGCCTTTCGAACAACTGTCCAGAAAAGTTAAAGGCCCTGTCAGCTGCCTAAATGGTCTTTGCACCATAGCAAGTTCGCCATATTCACGTAATATATTCTCCAGTTCTGCTGGCAGCCATCTTTAAATAGGCATCGTATTTTCTATTCAGTTAATGACGCGTTTCCACTGGTAGATATGAATACAGACTTCGAATCTGACCCGACTGTCCCTGAACCTAGCCCCACGAGTGTTGACCCGACACCCGCTGGCACCCATGACCCAGAGATTACCGAACAGCTCCAAGTGGTTTGGGAAAAGGTTTCCGGGGTCCTGGCCAACTTGCCAGACTACGTCACTGAATTCTTTAAGGAATATCAACGGCCCTTGATCACCATCGGGTTGATCGTGGGGGCAGTCGTGTCTGTCAAGCTACTGCTGGCAATTTTGAACACCATCAATGAAATCCCCCTTCTAGCGCCGACCTTTGAGCTAGTGGGCCTGACCTACGCCGGTTGGTTTGTCTACCGGTACTTGCTTAAAGAATCAAATCGTCAGGAACTGAGCGAGAACGTGGTTTCCCTAAGGGATCAGGTTCTCGGCAAGCGGGGTTAAGGGACCCCGGCTGCTCTTGGCAGGCTTTACCATAACCGTTTGCAATCGCCTGGTGTTGGGTTTTCCGTACCCCACCAGGCGATTTTGCATTTTGGGTAGCCATGGCCGCTCTTTATACTGGATTACAGATAGGGTTCTGCCATGGGCGGAATCATCACCGGGCAAGTAAGGAGTACCGATGCCACTGGATACTGCTGTCATGACTGCCGTAGAGTCCCTAGACTACCGAGTCACCGTGGGGGATGTTGCTGCAAAGGCGGGGCTGAGCTTAGCGATCGCCCAACAGGGCTTGATTGCATTGGCGGCGGATACCCAAGCTCATCTCCAGGTCTCTGAGGCCGGGGAAATTGCCTATGAGTTTCCGAATAACTTTCGGACGATTCTGCGGAACCGGTTTTGGCGCTTGCGATTCCAGGAAACCTGGCAAAAGATTTGGCGGGTTTTGTTTTACCTGATTCGGATCTCCTTTGGGGTGGTGTTGATCCTGTCGATTTTGCTGATTGTAGTTGCGATCGTGGCCTTGACGATTGCTGCCAGCTCCTCCCAGCGGGACGACAACCGCTCCAGCCGCTCCTCGGGGGGAGGAATGTTTATTCCCCGGTTTTGGGTGGGGGATCTGTTTTACTTTTTCAACTTTAATGACCGTCGCCGTCGTTCCTCGGCCCAACAACTGCGCTCTTCTGGTCAAGCAGAGGAGATGAACTTTTTAGAGTCGATCTTTTCCTTTTTATTCGGTGATGGTGACCCCAATGCTGATCTAGAGGAGCGCCGCTGGAAAACCATTGGCACGGTCATCCGTAACCAGGGGGGGGCCGTCGCTGCCGAGCAAATTGCCCCGTACTTAGATGACGTGGGAGAAAGTTGGGCTAATGAAAATGAAGACTATATGCTGTCCGTCTTAACCCGATTTAATGGCGTACCTGAGGTGAGTCCCCAGGGCCATATCATTTACCATTTTCCAGAGCTGCAGGTCACCGCTCAAAATCGTACACGCACATCAGTTGCCGCCTATCTCAAAGCCGCGCCTTGGAAATTTAGTCGGGCGACTAGCAATCAGATTGGGATTGCCATTGGCTTGGGGGTCTTTAACTGTGTCGGGGCAATTGTTTTAGGGGTGATGCTGGCTGACAATGGCAGCCTAGTGGCAGAGCTCGGCGGTCTGGTTGCCTTTGTATACAGCATTTATGGGTTGCTGCTAGCCTACGGCATTGCCTTCCTCGGTATCCCCGCTGGGCGTTATTTTTGGGTACAGCGGCAGAATAGCAAGATTACAGCCCAAAATGAGCTGAGACAGGAGCGAGCCAGCACCTTAAATCGCCTGGAAGGGGCTGTGTCCGAAAAAATTGAATACGCCAAAGAATTTATCGCTGAAACGGTGGTCACCAAGGATGATCTGGCTTACACCACCGAGACCGATCTAACCGATCAAGAGTTTGAGCAATCGGAAAAGCTGGATGCCCAATGGCGCGATCGCCTCAATGCCTCAGAACCCTAGGATCTGATGGCACCCGTGCTAACAGGATTGTGGATGGCAGGGGCATCAGGGGCCAGTATAAAGCGGCGCAAATCCGCCTACCCTTGGGAGATTTTCAGGTAAGAAGTTACCCGTTATCGGGGTAGATCTTGTGCCCACCCTCCGCTGATCGCCCCTCAACCAACCCGTTTCCCCATCCGTATTATTCAATCGGTTATCCGGCAGGTGACTGAGGGCACCCACAAGGTAAGTGTCCCAGGGTCTATCCAGGCTTAATAGCTAGGATCGTGGTTGATGGAACATCTGCATCC
>JAQCKL010000465.1 GCA_027592485.1 Cyanobacteriota bacterium | reverse complement strand
ACTCGTAGGCATTGCCCAATAGCCCCCATAATTGGGCCTCAATCACCGGCCTGTTTTGGGGCTGGATCAGCGCCAGGGCCTGCCCATAGGCACTGACGGCCTCGCCATAGCGACCCGCCCCTTGATAGGCACTGCCCAAATTGCCCAAAGCTTGGGCGGTTAGGGGCAGATTGCCGAGCCCCTGGGCAACAGCGACGCTCTCTCGGCCATAGGCGATCGCTTCCCCGTAGCGGCCTAGGGACTGGGTGGCAGCGGCGAGGGCATTGAGGGTGATTGCCACGTTCGGATCCGCCCCCTCAGATCGGTACCGGGCCAAAGCGGTTTGCCAAGCGGAGATCGCCCCTTCGTAATCATTTGATTGGAAGGCCGCCACCCCATCCTGAAAGACGTCATGGGCCGTGCGAATTTGGATTTGGATTTGAGCGATCGCGGCGGCTGTCCCCACCAAGGGGCCTGGAATCGGCGCAATATCCGGTGCAACAGTCAAAGCCCATAGGAGGGGTAGCAGCATTTATTCTGGCGCAGCCTCCGGTGGGGCAGACTCATTCTCCAGGGGGTCACAGGGGACCACAATCTCCACGGTCTCGTCTGAAACCGTGACTGCATCGGCTTCACAGCCTGGGCGCTCGGTCCCATTGACTGCTAGCACCGAGCCCTCATCCTCAGCGGTCAATTCCACCGCCTCGTCCCCGTCCGAGAGCCGCTCTAGACTGGTCGTATTCACATCCAAGGGTAAAAAAAGCTGGTTCTGGAAAGAGGTGACCAGGGTGGCGTCCCCCGCGCCTCTCAGGATTGCGCCAGTGGTACCGCTGGCGTTACTCGGAAAAGTCCCTGGCGGAAAGAGGGTAGTGAAGCCGAAAAAGTTAGCCTCGGGCACCCCAGGATTGATAACAATGGTGTGATCCCCATTGGGACCGGCCACGAACTGGATCAGGGGATTGGCCCCACTGCCTTGGATGGCAATATTAACGTTGTTGAAGGCCGTCGCCTGCCCCCCATGGTTAATCACAATGTTGCCTGGGCCATTACCTGGGCTGGTCAAAATGCTGGTGGGGAAGGTAATAAAGACTTGATCAAGGGTATCTACCAGCCCCGCATCTATCAGCGGTTGGGGGTTGCCCCGCATCAAGAAATCAATTAAGGCGGCATCGGTGGCGGAGTCCAGGGTGATCCGGACATTCGCGTCAAAGCTCCCTGTGGCCTGAAAGCGGTTGGCGGCATTGACCGTTAGGCCCCCACCCCCTGCCGAGATCGTCTCGACGATGATGTCACCACTGGTAGCAGTCAGTGCGACCCGACTACCATTGGCAAAGCCACCGCCCGCATCGATCACCCCGGTCCTAATACTGCTACCGATTAGGGTGGCATTGCCGCTACCGGGACCAGTGGCGTCTCCGGTCGTATCGATAGTGCCTACGGATATCGCTCCAGCAGTGGTCCCATTGACATCGCCCCCCTCGCCCCCAACCGGATTGCCACGGGTATCGAACCCGGCCACCGATATTGCCCCGGTTCCGTTCAAGGTGATATTGCCTCCCGAGTTGCCGAGGTCAGCGGTGTTGAGGGGACCGGTGGTGATGGTGTTGGCGGTGATGATCAGCGATCGCTGGGGCGCGACAATGGCATCGTTGGGATCTACCACTGTGAAAGCGCCCCCTGCCTCAAAACTAATCTGACCGGGACCGGCTTGAAAGGTGAGGGCGTTGTCGGTTAGGTCTTCGAGGGTGATGCTGTTGCTGGCCCGCAGGGTGACCGTGGCGTTCCCCAATAGCCCCTCTAATTCCGACTCAAAGATTTCCGTGGGTCCGGCATCGGCGAGGGCAATGATCGGCTCGCTGAGCACATTGGTGAGGGCATCGGTATCGTCACCATCGGCGACGCCGTTGCGAATCACGATGTCCGTGGGGTCGAGCAGCAGCTCACCGGTCACCCCAGTCGGGGCAGTCAAGTCTACTTCGCCCTGGAAGCCTAAGGTTTGCGCCCCGGAGACTTCCACAAAGCCGCCGTTGCCAGCAAGGGTCCCACCCCGAGCGGCGATCGCCCCCTCAAAAACCGTCGCGCCGTCGGACCAGAGGATCACCCGTCCCCCCTCCCCGGTCAGCCCCCCATTGGCAGTAATGGTGGCGTTTTCATCAACGACGGTCAGGCTGGAACCCGGTAGTGACGGTTGTCCCTGATAGTCGCCACCAATCCGCACGGTACCGCCGCCGGTGGATCCCGAAGCATTGACGGTAGCGGCGACTAAGCCGACCCGATCGCCCACCACCGTCACCGCCCCCCCAACGGGGCCAGACACATCCAGACTGCCGGTGGCGATCGCCGTCCCGGCCACCGGCGCAACCGCTGTGCCGTTGACCAGAGTGATATGGCCATCGGCCCCCACCGTCAGACCAGTGGCGGTGGCGATGGCTCCCCCCGTCAGCAGTTCTGGCAAGGACAATGGGGTGAATGCCGTAGCCGCACTGACGCCATTGGGGACTGTGGCCAACTCCAGATTCAGCACCATCTCGGGATGGCTGATGCGCACCACACTGGCCTCAGGGATGGCGGCGATCGTGATCGCTCCCCCAGGGGCGGTGAGGGTACCGGTGGAAATCACCTGGCCCCCCATCAAAGTAATCGATTCCCCAGGGGCGACGGTGAGGTTGGCGGCGTTAATAATCGCCCCCGAGTTATCGGCAGCAAACAGGTACCCGGTCGGAGCCCCCACCAATTGGCCATAATCGTTGCTGCCCATGGCATCGAAAAAACCGGTTTCAAACTGGAGTCCACTGGCGGTGGTGGCGGCAAAGGAACCGGAGAGGTCCAGTTGGGCATTGGGTCCCAGCAAAATCCCCGCTGGGTTAATCAGATACAGATCGGCGGAGCTCCCCGCCACTCGCAAAAGCCCATCAATATAAGAGGCATTGCCGCCGGTGACCCGCCCCAAGATCGTTTGCACCTCAGGCTGGGCCAAGAAGGTGGCGGTTTGGGCCGCAGACAGGCCAAATTGCTCAAAGGCATGGAAGAGGGTCTGACCATCGCCGGAACGCTGACCGCCGGTAATGGTAAACACGTTGCCCGACTCGGAGACCTGGGTGGCGCTGTCGGCGGCGATCGGGTCAGCCAAACTGGGCCAAGCATTCCCCACCCATAACAGACTGCTGAGGCTAAGCAGGACCCAGCGCGATCGCGGGGGCAAGACTGGGAAAAAATGGGGGGCCATGGATTTAGGGCACGAAGGGCTGAGGCGCGATCGGTGGGCCGGACCAGGAAGGGGCAAAGGGCTGGGCAACCGACCTAAATGTGTAGAGTCCCAATGGCTGATGTATGTTTCATTCTAGCGACTACTCCCAAGGGCAATAATTGATGGAGCCAGTTGGGCGATCGGGTGTCTAGTCCGCCTGCAATGGAATCGTTATGGCCTTTACCGTTTCTCCCTGCAACCGCTCTGGTGGGCTCCAGCCTATAGCCCAGCGACCATTACCCTCTACCGTCAAGCGGGGTTTCACAAAACAGGCTATCGTCGACCACTGGCGGCCCATTCCGCCCTAGAGATCCTCAAGATGATGTGCGAGTTGTGAACTTCAGCAGATTTAGTGGAAGCTCTGAGCCGCAGATCTGGTCGAGGTCAGCGACCAGGACGCGATGACGGTGCTCTTGAACAGATATAGCAATCGCGAGTCCGGTTAGGACAGGACTGCGAACCAATTTGCTTTTGCGCTAAGGATCAGAGCGATCCTAGGTGTCCTAATATCCATAGTTTGGGTGAGAGTGGGTAGCGCATTGGCGTTTTGATAGCCGTGGCAACAGCGACCCGGCCAATCACAGGCCCGTTGACGATTCTGGATCACCATGCTTTACAAACTGAAATTTTAGGTAATAAAAAATAAAACAAGTCCCTAGGCCAACCAGACACCACGGATCGCCCTAAAATAACCAATTAGATTTAGGCGGCAAGAGTCAGCGCAGCTAGGGTTTCTGGGGTTTGTCCCAGCCATAATCGGTACCTCGGCTGGGGAGATTCCTGAGAGCGTCTGGTCGTCAGAATTTTAAATGCATCTGCCAGCGTTGGGTCAGGCCTAGGCTTCATGGGCAAACTCGTGAATATATTCTTTAGTGCCAACAATTAAAAGTTGATGGGTCTAATTTAAACGGGGTTTAAATTAGGGCTTGCTGAAAAAGTATAGACTTCATGTCCGACAAGGGCTTCAGCCCTTTTAGGGCTTTAAA
>JAQCKL010000464.1 GCA_027592485.1 Cyanobacteriota bacterium | reverse complement strand
ATGGCACTCACCGGAGATGGGAAATGCTTCTAGCTTATGTCTTAATGCAATTGGCGACTGCTATAGATGTAATATTCCTGCACCCCATAGCGCTCGTAAAACCTGAACTTACGCATCATTTCTGAGGGACGATTCCCTGGGGACAGGATCTCAAACACCACCTGAGGAGGGGCGAGAGGCAGTTCAAGCGGAGGATGACTTTGACAGCCTACGCAGTCACCCTCGCTTCCAAGCCCTGATGAATGACAATTAATCGTGACTAACGCTTGCCAGCAAAGTGGCTATGAATCCTTAGGCGTCAGGGGCAACACCCAGCGATCGCAACTGCTCCGCCAACCGATCAGCACGCATCTCGGCTTGCACAGCCGCTTCCTCCGGTGTCGGCACCAATGCCCCACCCAGTTGGAAATAGCGAAGGACGTCGTCCTGTATCCCTAAAAAAAGGCCCAAGACCTCACTCCAGCGTTGCCCTGACGGATTAGCCTCAATCGGCTCATAATGCTGCCCAATCAGTCGATAGCCCTCAAACTCTAAGGTTTCAGGAGAAAACCAAAAATACTCGGGGGTGCGGAACCGATCTTGATACAGCAGCTTCTTGAGATGGCGGTCAGTTTTGGCCGTAGCTGGAGAGAGCAGCTCAATAATCAGGTCAGGATATTGCCCCCCCTCTTCCCACACCACCCAAGATTTGCGCGGACGTTTCTCCGTTTGCTTTACCAAAAAGAAATCAGGACCTCTAAAGTCGCGACTCTTGAGTTGCTCGCGGCTAAAGTAAACGGTCAGATTTGCGCCAATGAAAAAGTCGGTTTGGTCCCGCCACAGCCATTCCAGACAGGCCACCAGTAGGGCCAGTTGGGCATAGTGCAGCGAACTTTCCATTTCGGGCTCGTTACTCTCTAGCTGGGTAGCATCTGGCATCAAATCCGCCAGTTCTGCAGCGGTCATGACCATGGTGGTGGGGCCTGAAGGCGAGATGTGCCTATTGTAATATCCACGCTGGAACGCTTGGGGAACGGTTGCGGAACGGGACAGTTTCGACGGTTAGTCCATGCACCTCAGGAGGTCATGATGACAACCCCCCAAACCGCCCCCCTAGACCAAAAAGTCTCCGCCGCCTTTGCAGAACGACTGATCGACATCCTCAATAGCGGCGCGATCGCCTCCATGCTCGCTTCCATGGGTAATGGCCAAAGATAGCGGCCAAACCACCGTCGCCACCTTATAGGATTTCATGCTGCCCGCCATCCAGCAGCGCTGACAATGCCATGCTCCATAATTGAGATAAAGAAACGCCCCGCTTTCCATCACGCTTGACCCCCTTTAAAGCTGATCTCCCATGGTTCAAGCCCTTTCCCAACCGATCACCTTTGAAGACTTCATCGAGTGGTATCCCGAACACAGCGAGTACCGCTACGAACTGCGTCGCGGCAGCATTATTGAAAGGCCAAAACCCAGAGGCAAGCATTCTGAAATCGCGGGCTGCCTGAGTGGCCTGCTGTTTCTCCACCTCCAGCAACAACAATTGCCCTACTTCATCCCCAAAGAATGCATGGTCCGGGCCGAGGGAGAATCCGGCTATGAGCCCGACGTGATCGTGCTGGACAGTGCTGCGGTGCAATCAGAGCCCAGTTGGGCAGCCAGCTCGGTGATTACTCAGGGGCGATCGGTGCCGCTCGTGATTGAGGTGGTGAGCAGCAACTGGCGCGACGACTATTACTTCAAACTGGCCGACTACGAAGCCTTGGGCATTTCAGAATATTGGATAGTGAACTATGCTGCCCTGGGCGGGCGCAAGTTTATCGGCAATCCCAAGCAGCCCACCCTGACGGTTTGCACCCTAATTGAAGGGGAATATCAGTTGGCGCAATTCCGAGGAACAGACCGGATCGAATCGCCCCAGTTTCCAGAATTGGCCCTAACGGCAGCGCCGATTTTTGCGGCGGAGTAAAAAACGCTAAAAACCATGAAAATCCGATCAGGGTTCCAGCTTGCTGCAATGCTCGTGGCTTTCTGCGGCGTTTGGTTTGTCCTTGGGCACCTAGAGTTGCACTCCAAGCAGTATGAACAATTGACTGGCGGAGTTCTGCGTCCGAGCGCAACCCAGCCCCAGAGCCTTCAAGGTCGCGAACCCGAGCAACTGTTTGCCCTCCTGTCACCAACCGTAGAGGGGGTGAAACTGCGCTTTGAGCAGACCGCGCAAACCGTAGTGATCGAACCTGAAGCGATCGCCCAGGCATACCTTAACCCTTGGCTCAGCACCACGATTCAACTCTCCAACGCCGATTCCTACGTCTTTGCCCAGCGCCGTAGAAATCCCAAATATCAGCTAGTGCTATTTTGCTCACCATCACAACCTTGCATCACCACCGAATATCGGGAGAGTGGCCCACAAGACGACACCTTTGGCTGGGTCCTAGGCTCTAATAGTCGAGAAGCAGCCCGCTTCCAGCTAGAGATCATTCGGGCCTTGATTGCTTCTGCCGGTGGCGGCTCTACCCTAGACACCACCCAAACGCTAGAGAAATTGATTTGGGAGGGCGAAGCCACCAGATGATCGGGACCGATCCGGTTTCGGCTTGGCCCAGTTTCGCTTTGACCCAACGCTGCCGTCTTCTGAGGCCTTACTCTAGGTCGCCAAAGCGATCGCGATACTTGGCCAACAACGCCTCGGCTAGACTCAGCCCGCTACTCTGCCACCTTGACGTGCTGTGAGATTGCCCCGGATGCCAGAGCAAATCCCCCGCGACGAATACCTCGGGCTGGTCAGCAAACAGCAGCTCCAGATTTTCCTTAATGGTGACGATTCAGCGGAACTGCTGGGTATTGTCGGCCATGGGTTGTCCATCGCTGCCGGGGTAGATGACGGTGGCGAGATCGGGGGTCGATACCATGGAGATCACTCCTACCGGAAGGTCTATCCATGGTATCGAGTGTTTCGGGTTAGAGAAGCGCGACAAAGCTTTGAATGATGGCGACGGATTCTCCAGCAGATTCGGCAAAATTATGGCAATCGGACCTCGCCGGGATCGAGCTGTTTCAAGCCCAGTTGGTGCACCATCGCTTCGGTAAACATTTCCACGAGACCTACACCATTGGCCTCAACGAAGCGGGGCAAGGGTGCAGCCAGCACCATGGGGCCAACCAGCTCCACTATCCCGGCAGCTTCAAACTGATTAACCCCGGCGATCTGCATACGGGCCAAGTCGCTGCCGCTGAGGGCTGGGCGTTTCGCAACCTTTACATCAGCCTGCCGGTAATTGAGCAAGTTTTGGCACAACTGGAATGGCCGCGATCGGGGTGGCCCTACTTTCCCGAACCGGTGACCTGGGCACCGGCCCTCAGACCCCGCTTTTATCAACTCTTTAGCGCCCTCCAAACCCATCAACCTTTGATGGCTCAAGAATCCCTGTTGCTGGAATTGTTATGCGGTTTGTTCCAAAACCATGGGGAGCAAAGGGTGACGCTCAGGTCCCCCCAGCCAGAGGCCAAAGCCATTGCCCAGGCGCGGGCTTACCTCGAAGCCCACTATGCCGACACTGTTTCCATCAATGATTTGGCCCAGCAGGTGAACCTGAGCCCCTACTATCTGATTCGGAGCTTTCGGCAGCAGGTGGGTTGTCCGCCCCATCACTATCAACGGCATTGGCAACTGCAGCAGGTCAAGCAAGCCCTCCACACCGAGCAACCCCTGGCTGAGATTGCAGCTGAGCAGGGATTCTATGACCAAAGCCATCTGAATCGGGTCTTTAAGCAAACCTTCGGCGTTACCCCTGGCCAGTATCAAAAGGGCAATTCTGTCCAATACGCACCTGCTTAAGGGGCCATAGGTTGGAACACAGGGCAGGTCCCAGACAGCCGTTGCTGGTTGAGGGGATGACCCCAATCTGCAGCCCGTCCCCATCGCCCGGATTGAACAGATGGAACCATCACGGGGATCACGCCACACTTAAGGGCTTTATGGCAATTATCAAAGATTTTTCGGTGTCGGCGGCGATCGCCGGTTTTGTGACCGTCTTAGTCGGGTTCACCAGTGCCGCTGTGATCGTGTTCCAAGCGGCCCAAGCCTTGGGGGCTTCCCAGGCGGAAATTGGCTCCTGGCTGTGGGCCTTAGGATGGGGCATGGGCCTCACCAGTATGGGGCTCTCCCTGCGCTACCGGGTTCCCATCGTCACCGCCTGGTCTACCCCTGGGGCGGCCTTGCTGATTACGGCGGGGG
>JAQCKL010000463.1 GCA_027592485.1 Cyanobacteriota bacterium | reverse complement strand
CGAGGGAAACAGCGATCGCCCACACCAAAACCGTTTGCCCCAAGCCAATGGCACAGTGGGCCACAAAAATCCCCAAGAAATAAGAGGCCCCGCTCAGGGGCGAGAGGAACAGCCGCTTCAGGGTCTGCTGCTCCCGCTCGGAAACCACCGTCGCCACGCTGCCCCCCAGGCAGCTAAAGAAGAGGGCGGCCCCCACCAATGTGGGTGGGGCAGCCTGTAAAAAGGCCTCCGCCGTTTCCAGTTGCGCCCGCTCCGCCAAGATCAGCCCATTGAGCACCAGCAACAACACCGGAAACAGGCTCCAGAACACGAGGCTGCGCCGCCGTCGCCACAATTCGGTCAAAATGCGCTGGGCCACCGCCCCGGTTTCTCGGAAAAATTTGGTCATGGGTACTGAAGTCGCTCAAGCATCAGGGATCGATTAAGGACGGTATCGAGTTGGTTTAGTTTAGTATTGTCAGCGATTACATACTTCCGGAAACCCTTGCTCTACCGGGGTAGTTTGCAAAAAAGTGTAAGGCTAGATACGGATTTGGGCAGGTCATCGCCGGACACTACTCACGCTGGCCCCTTAGGGGCGAATCACGCTGCCCCCTTAGGGGCGCATTGCCCCACATCCTGACAACTTGGTGGCTTAACTCATTGGTTTTATGGTCGAACTTCAAGATTTATCTTCCTTGAAAACCCTATCTCGGCGTACCGTGTTGCAGCTGTTTGGGTTCGGGAGCGTTGCGGCTGGGGTCGGTTACTCACGGTTTAGTAAACCCCAGCCCGCGATCCATAACCAAGATGCTTTAGCGCTGCCTTCATCACCGGGCCGTTCGCTCAAGGCGGTGGTGGTGGGCGGTGGCCTGGCTGGGCTGGCGGCGGCCTATGAGCTGAGCCAACGGGGGGTGGCGGTGACCCTGCTGGAGCGATCGCCCCAACTCGGCGGCAAGGTGGCCAGTTGGCCCATCCAAGTGGGTGACGACCACTTCATGATGGAACATGGCTTTCACGGCTTCTTTCCCCAGTACTACAACCTTTTTGGCCTGGTGGAGGAGCTGAATATCCGCCAAAACTTTAAGTCCCTCGACTACTATTCCCTGGTCTATAAGGAGGGGTACGAACCCGAGGTTTTCCGCCCCAGCCATTCCGCCTTTCCCTGGAATATCGTTGATTTAGCGATCTCCTCTCCCAACCGCTTGAAGTGGGGCATCAACCTCACGAAGCTCAAGCACCTGCAGGTGTTTCGGGAAATTACCGGCTTCCGCAACCCCCAGAGTTTTGAGCGCCTCGACAACATTTCCGTGGCGGAATGGGTGGAAAAGGACTTTCCGAAAGGGCTCTACGACCTCTACTTTCTCCCCTTCGCCAAGTCCAGCCTGAATGCCCCCGATGTCCTCAGTGCGGGGGAGCTGATGCAGTTTTTCCACTTTTACTTCTTTGGCAATCCCGAGGGGCTGGCCTTTAACGGCACCTGCCAGGATATGGGCCGCTGTCTGGTGGATCCGATCGTGGCCGCGATTCAAGCCCAGGGGGGACAAGTGCTGACCGGGGCCAATGTCAGCAACATCACTTGGCAAGATCAAAAAATCACCCAGGTCACCTATCAGCAAGGAAGCGTCGAAGCCAATCCGATTCCTTTTTGGGTAGACCGCAACCCACTGCTGAGCACCGATACGGTGGAGTATTTTGGGGCGGGCGATCGCGTCTTTAGCCTCCCGGTCGGTGCCGAAGAGGCACTGTCCCTGAGCTGTACCCACCAAGGCTGCACCGTCCAGCGCACGGTGGACACCACCGATGTCGGCTTTGCCTGCCCCTGCCATGGGGCGGTCTACGACGAGACCGGCAAGGTGATGGGGGGGCCGGCCCGAGAAGACCTGACCCGCTATCGCCTCCTCGATCGCCAAGGGGACCAAGTGCAATTAGTAGCCATGGTGGATGCCGATCACCAGGTCGTGGCCGAAACCCTAGAGGCCGACTATTACGTCCTAGCCGCAGATATTCCGGGAATCAAGCATCTGTTCTCCCTCTCGGAAGGGGAGGTGGAGGCCCAAACCGCCGCCCAGGTGGCGCAGCTCCAGGTGGCGGATCCCTTTGCCGTGGCCCGGTTCTGGTTTGACCGCGACTTTGAATGGAATCACAGTTTGTTTGCCTCCCTCTCGGGGTATCGCCTCACCGACAGCATCACCCTCTACCACCGCATCCAAGACGACTACATTGCCTGGGCCGAGCGCACCGGCGGCAGCGTGGTCGAGCTGCACGCCTACTGCTATAAGGAAAAGGAATTTCCCACCCAGGAGGCCGTACTGACCACCTTTGAGTCGGAGCTCTACGAGGTGGTGCCCGAGCTGCGGGAGGCGACGATGCTCCACAAGCAATTGGTGAACCAGAAGAACTTTGCCGGATTCCCGCCGGGGAGCTTTGGCGATCGCCCCAGCACCGCCACCTCTACCCGCAACCTGATGTTCGCTGGGGACTGGGTGAAAATGCCCTTCCCCTGTGGCCTGATGGAGCGGGCGATTAGCAGCGGCCTCCTCGCCGCCAACGCCATCCTGAAGCAGGAAGGTGCCCAGCGACGACCACTGTACTCCGTGAATCCAGAAGGTGTCCTCAAAGTTTAAGGACGGAGGCACAAAATCCGCCCCTACGGCATCGACAAAAATCGTCCTGTTTGGCCTAGCCTGAAACCTACCAACGTTAACTGGTTGAAGCCCCCTGCCATGGTTGCCACCCCCCCGACCGAAACGCCCCGTGTGACCCAGCCTGCCGTTGATCTCGCCCATTTGCGGCAGTTGGGCATTAATCCCAACCATTGGTATGCGGTGGCCCGCTCTACGGAAGTCACCACCGCATCGGTTGGGGTCACCCTTTGGGAACAGGCGATCGTCCTGTTTCGGGATCAGCAGGGGGCCATCCAAGCCCTAGAGGATCGCTGCCCCCACCGGCAGGTGCTACTCAGCCACGGGGAAGTGATCGATGGGGAGCTGGAATGCATTTATCACGGCTGGCGGTTTAGCGCCGAGGGCAACTGCACCCATGTGCCCTACCTGGCCGAGCATCAAAAGCTGCCCACCTGCACCATTCGCCGCTACCCCGTGCGGGAGCAGCAGGGATTTATCTGGGTGTTTCCCGGCGACCCGGAGCGGCTGGCGGCGGCGGGGATGGAGCCATTGGAACTGCCGGAGTGGGATCACCTCAACTACATCGCCACCGTCTCGATCATTGAGGTGGAGGCCCACTACTCCTTTTTGATCGAGAACCTGATGGATATGTACCACGGGCGACTCCATGATGATTTCCAAGCCTGGGCCAACCCGGTGCTGGCGGACCTGAGCGAGTCTCCGGGCTGTGTGGATGTCCATTACGACGCCGAGAGCTACTACCGCATCGACAAGATCTGGTCGGTATCGCAACTGTTTTTCCCGGCCCTGCGGAAGCTGCATCCTGAGGATCTCTACGTCAGCTATCCCTACCCCAATTGGGTCTCGACCCTGGGGCAGGACTTCAAAATTTGCTGCCTGTTTTGCCCGGTCAGCCCCACCCACACCCGCGCTTTTTTGATCCATTTCACCTCGCTCCAGGCGTTTCACCGTCTGCACAAACTGCCGGTGGCCTTCCGCCGCTGGATCAAAAACAGCCTGTTTGGGGCGGCACAGACCATGCTGGATGGGTTGGTGGCCCAGGATGTGCTGATGCTGGAGCAGGAGCAGCGGGCTTATCTCAGCAATCCTCAGCGGAAGGGGCCGGAGTTGAATCGGGCGATCGTCGCGGTGCAGCGGTTGATTCAATCGCAAGCGCAATCACTATCCCCAGAAGAAGACATACCGTGAGACCTTAGGTGGGGCTAATGCGTTGAGTTTTTGCGGAAACTGGGTATCGGCTATGGTGACATTAGACAGGGTTGAGACAACGTATCTCAGATGCATTTACACCCGGATCTGGTAGCGCGATTGGGCATGTCACCCAACCAAATTGCCGCCTTTTGTCAGCGGTGGCAAATTGTGGAGGTCGCTCTCTTCGGATCAGTACTGCGCAGCGACTTTCGCCCCGACAGCGACATCGATCTGTTGATTTCCTATGCCCCCGAAGCTAGAAAAGGGCTGCTGACTAAAGCCCGCATCAAGCATGGGCTAGAAGATCTTTGTGGCCGAGAGGTTGATGTTGTGGTGAAAAAATCGGTAGTCCTAAAAAGGTAAGGATGGTTGTAATCCTCTTTCTGAAAGGGTTTCGACCAATGAG
>JAQCKL010000462.1 GCA_027592485.1 Cyanobacteriota bacterium | reverse complement strand
GATTCTCTCTAATGCCGTACAGGGTAAAACGCCAACATTGGTAGCAGGGACCTAGGTAGTTACAATATTTCTATCCTAAAAGGAAGATAGTTGGAGTGAGTTGAGACCCCATTAAAACTTATTCCCCTGCTTTATTCCCCACGGCTTGAGCTTGTCGCCAGGCTTGGTAAAACCGCTCAATATGTTGCAAGACCACCGGTTGGATTTCATGGCCCATGTCCTGCTCATGGTAGGTCACGGGCACTTGCTGAGCCTGTAAAACCTGGCGGGTTTGGTGGGCACAGGCGAGGGGGACCACGGGATCCTGCCGCCCATGGACTAGCAGCACGGGGCTAGGGGGATGATGGGAAAAAATCGCCCCATGGAGGTAGCCACTCAGCACTAAAACTGCTGCCACGGGTAGTTGCAGCCCCACATCCAGGGCCATGGCTCCCCCTTGGGAAAAGCCCGCCACTATGGTTCGCTCCAGGGGAATACCGGTTTCCGCAGTGATTTGCTGGAGCCATGCGTTCAAGGCTTGTCGACTGGTGCACAAATCTGACTGCTGCTCAAAATCATGGGCTTGCCGAAAGTCGTAGCTGTTGGGAAAGCCGTACCACATTCGCCCACCGGGACTTTGGGGATGGGGAAAGGGGGCATCGGGAAACACCATGTGACAGTGTGGCAGGGTCAGAAACTCCCCCAGGGCAGCCAAGTCGGCGGCATTGGCTCCCCAGCCGTGCAACCCCACTAACAGCGCATCACAGGTTGTGGGGTTGGTTTTCGGGGTTGCGATCGCCTGCAATGCCATGGGACCTCTCTGATGATTGCCGTAAGGGGTTTGCTGTCCTGGTTATAGCAGCCGCCAGCCCGGCTAGGACAAGACTGTGAGCCATTGGGCTGCTGCGCAAAGGCTCAGAACGATTCTAGGTGTCCTAAGCTTCTAGATGTCCTAAGTGAAGGGGCCAGCATGATATCCCCCATCTGGCCATGCCCAAAATCACGGTAAGACCAATTGAGCCGCTTTGTTAAAACAGAGTCGCCTGAGCCCGAGGGTGATCAGCAGCGCGGCGATCAGATCCGAGCAGACCAACATAAACATGATCAACATTTGATAGAGGGCCGCATTCAAGGGGTCAGCGCCGCTGAGGATTTGCCCGGTGATAATGCCGGGGAGTTTCACAATCCCCACCACCATCATGGCGTTGAGGGTGGGCATCAATCCTGCCTTGATCGCTTCTTGTCGATATTGCAGCAGGGCTTGGGTGGGGGTGGCCCCCAAGCTTAAGTGGGTCTCAATGTCGAGGCGATGGCGCTGTAGGGTACTCATCAGCCGTTCCCCTGCGATCGCGGCGGCGGTCATGGCGTTACCCAACACAATCCCCGCCAGGGGAATCACATAGCGGGGGTCGTACCAGGTGGGGGGACGAATCACGACGGCGGTGGTATAGACCAGGGTAAGGGCCGTACTGATCAGCAGCGATGTCCAAACCCAGGGCAAGAGTTTGACTAGCTTTGGGTTAATGCGGTTGCGAGCCACGATCGAGGCCACCGACAGCATCACCAGGAACACAAGCATCACCCCCCAAGGACTATCCCAGGCGAAAACGACCGCCAGAAAATAGCCCACCGCAAACAGCTGAAAGATCGTGCGGGCGGTGGCGATCGCTAAGGATCCCGCCAATCCCAGCCGCTGCCAGAGGGCTAGGGCCAGGGCGATTGCCACCAGCCCCAGCGCTAGGGCCAGCCGCATCAGATCTAGTTGAATCATGGTTTCTCCTTGGGTCAGGGCAGGAACTTAAGCCTAGTACTCGACAGCGGAATTTACGTGACCATTACGGTTTCTAGCTCCCTTGCCCCTTAAGCCCCTCGCTTTGGGTAAGCGTGCTGGAATTTGTGCCCTCAGGGACTAGGGTGTTGGGGGTTCTCAATCCGGGAAAAAATCCTAGCTGTCAATTGCTTTTTGCCCGCCGCCTTGGGAAACTGCTAGCACTGCCGAAGTCAGCTGGGCTTCAACATCGTCCTAGAAAACCGCTCCCCATGCCTACTCAGGTTGGCCGCTTGCCCCAGTGGTGCCTTGATTAAACGCCTCGGGGGAGGTCCTAGCGGACAATCTATAGCGGTGTGCAGACTGTTTAAGCACAGGCAAGGGTTAAGCCTCTTCTGGAGGGTTATGGACTTAATCGAAATGAACACCGCTATAGGCGGCTGCCCCGCCCATGTCTTTCTCAGCTCAATCTTGTTTAAGCTGATCTTGGTGATTCTGCCCTACTTTCCTGGTACATACGAGTGACTACAATTCCGCCCCTAGACCTAACAGAGCAATACCGCACCATTGAAGCGGATGTCAGCACTGCTGTTTTAGAGGTGCTGGCATCGGGCCGGTATATCAACGGGCCGATTGTGGAAGCCTTTGCCCAAGACTTCGGCCGCTACATTGGCAGCGATGAATGTGTGGCTTGCAACTCGGGAACCGATGCCCTCTACTTGGCGCTGCGCGCCCTCAATATTGGCCCTGGGGATGAAGTGATCACGTCACCGTTTACCTTTATTGCCACTGCCGAGATGATTAGCGCGGTGGGGGCAACGCCCATTTTTATTGATATCGATCTCGATGGCTTGAATTTCAATATCGATCAGTTGGCGGCGGCCATTACCCCCCGCACCAAGGCAATCATGCCGGTCCATTTGTTTGGGCGACCGGTTGATATGGAGCGGTTGATGGCAGTGGCCGATCACCATGGTGTGCCGGTGATCGAAGACTGTGCCCAGTCCACGGGAGCCACTTGGGGCGATCGCAAGACGGGCAGCATTGGCCAGATCGGTTGCTTTAGTTTTTTCCCCACCAAAAATCTGGGGGGCTGCGGTGACGGCGGGGCAATGACGACCAATGACCCTGAAATCGCGGCCACGGCCCGGATGCTGCGGGAACATGGCAGCCGCACCCGCTATTACCACGAGGCGATCGGGGTCAATAGTCGCCTAGATGCGGTGCAGGCCGCGATTTTGCAGATTAAGTTGCGATATTTAGATGGCTGGAATGCCGGTCGTCATGCCGTTGCAGAGCGCTATCAAGCTTTGCTGGGTGCAGTGCCTGGCATTGTTCTGCCCAGTTCCCCTGCGGGGGGGGGCAGTGTCTGGAACCAGTACACCATTCGGATCGAATCCCCGGCGGAAAAGGGAGGGGAATGGCGCGATCGCGTCCGCCAGTTCCTGATGGACCAGGGGATTATTTCGATGATTTATTACCCAGTGCCGCTCCATCTGCAAACGGTGTATGCCTCACTAGGGCAGGGGCCAGGCAGTTTCCCGAATACGGAGTTGGCAGCCCACCAGGTCCTCTCTCTGCCCATGTACCCAGAGCTATCAGTTGAGGCTCAAGAGCGGGTGGCCCACGGGCTTAAGGATGCCTTGGCAACGCTCTGACAGCTCCCCGTCATTCCTTGATATCCATTACCGATGGGGCCGAAACCCTGAAAACCAGGGGCAGTCCATAGCGACCTTAGGGGCGTTGAGGTTCACGATATGTTGGGACGGCAAACACCTCATCTAGGAGTGCTTCAGCGTGCTGGAAATCGATAAGTACATGGAGGTCTTGCAGGATTTAATCACCCGCTTTGGCCTGAATGCGATCGCGGCGATCTCGATCTTTTTGGTCGGTCGTTGGGCAGCTCAGTTGGCGCGGCGGATCATCCGCCGGGTGATGGTCAAAGCCAAGGTAGACCCCACCCTGACCTCCTTTGTGATCGCCCTGAGCTATTACGGGGTGCTAACGATGGCAGTGATCGCCGCCCTGAATCGGTTGGGGATTCAAACGGCTTCCCTCGTGGCGGTGCTAGGGGCAGCGGGCTTAGCGATCGGCCTAGCCCTTCAGGGTTCCCTCTCGAACTTTGCCTCTGGGGCGCTGATTATTATTTTTCGGCCTTTTAATGTGGGGGACTTAATTGAGGGAGCGGGCGTATTTGGCCGGGTAGAGGATATTGAATTGTTGACCACGGCGCTGGTGACGTTAGACAACAAGCGAGTGATTATCCCTAATGCCCGGCTGACTGGAGGCAACATCACTAATCACAGTGCCCTCGGCAAACTGCGGGTAGATATGGTGATTGGGGTGTCCTATGGGGCGGATATTGACCGGGTGAAGGCGGTCCTCTCAGATGCCTTGGCCCAAGATCCCCTCGTCCTAAGAGATCCCAAACCAACGGTGGCGGTGATGGCGTTAGCCGATAGCAGCGTTAACTTTGCC
>JAQCKL010000461.1 GCA_027592485.1 Cyanobacteriota bacterium | reverse complement strand
GTCTATTAGCACTATTCCCGATCAGCCGCCCAATCCGGAGGCGATCGCGGCGGCCTCTGAGCCGATCTCGGTACCGGATCGCCCCCAAACCCCGAGTCTTCCCGATCGCCCCCAACCCCCTGCCAATTTGCCCCAGGTGCCGAATGGTCGGTTTGTGGTGGTGCTCGATCCGGGCCATGGGGGCCGTGATCCGGGGGCCGTGGGGATTGGTGGCTTGCAGGAAAAGACCGTTGTCTTACCGGTATCCCTACGGGTGGCTGAGCTGCTGCGGGATGCTGGGGTGCAGGTGATCATGACCCGTTCCGACGATCGCACCCTGGACCTAGAACCCCGAGTCGATATTGCGAACCGAGCGAATGCCACCATATTTGTCAGCATTCACGCCAACGCCATTAGCCTTAGCCGCCCGGAGGTAAATGGGGTTGAGACCTATTACTACACTGATTCGGGGCGCGTCTTAGCTGAGATTCTCCAAGCGGCAATGCTGGCAGCATCTGGATTTAACGATCGCGGTGTGCGACAGGCCCGTTTCTACGTGCTGCGTAACACGGATATGCCCGCTAGCCTCCTAGAGCTTGGCTTTGTCACGGGCCAAAACGATGCCCCCTTCTTAAGGGACCCGGTCTGGCGCGAAAATATTTCCCAAGCCATTGCTCGAGGGATATTGCAATATTTACAGCGGTAATCCTAAGGGATGATTTTTGACTCGCCTTTGTAATCAGACTGCTGCAGCCAACATTACTGCCCTGGTTCGAGCAGAGGCGAATACATCATCAGGGCATTGTTCTCGGTGACAAACTCCTCCCTCACCAGTTGCTGAGTTT
The DNA here is from genome assembly GCA_027592485.1 of Cyanobacteriota bacterium. GTDB lineage: Bacteria > Cyanobacteriota > Cyanobacteriia > Phormidesmidales > Phormidesmidaceae > PCC-6406. The sequence continues at coordinate 3,418 of JAQCKL010000461.1, read as the reverse complement.
CGCGACTCAGCAACTGCCGAAAAATCTGATTGTGGCGCATATATTTCCCCGCCACGGGTCCCGTAATTAGGTGTTCTTTTTCCAGCACCCCATAGATATAGGGATTTTCCACACATCCTTGAGCTGGCGCATCAAAACCGATTTATGGCTTGCGATCACAACTGGCAGTGGTTCTAATCGTTGCTGGCGGGCAAAGGGGATGCCGGCAAATTGCCACTGCCATCGCCGTTTGAGGGTATGCCAATGGCGACCGGCCCATAGCCTCAGCCGACTGCGCGGGATCGGGTTGGGCACCGCATAGGGATTCATGGGCCTACTCCCTGCGTAAACGATCTAGTTCACTTTGCAGATCGGCTAGTTCTCGCCGTAGCCGCTCCACCTGGCTGGTGGTGGGTTGGCTATCCGCATCCACGGTGCTATCGGTGTCGGAGCGGACATAGTCCCCAGCCCGAATGCGGCTGTACTCTTCAGAGTTGGCCCATTCCTTTAAATAATGGAGGCGATCGACGGGAAAAGGATGACTCAACATCGAGCCCTGACCACCGTTGTAGAGTAGAAACTTGTAGACCTCGCTCAGCCCATCGTCATCTTGGCTGCGGAAATCCTCCGCCTGTTGCTCAAAGGCTTCTAGGCTGACCTCGTGGGCAAAACGACGGCTCCCCCCCGCCAACTGCATCATGGAGCGGCTGACCAAACCGACATCGTCGGTGGCGAGTAAAGCGGCGCGATCGCACGACAACTCCGCCTTTCGCCGCCACTCATAAAAGGCATAGATCAAGCCACTGCTGATTACATTGCCAATCCCAAAGGTGAGCTCCCCCACAATCGAGGCCGCGCTCATCGCCCAAATCGCCATTTGGGTAAGGGTGGTGTGACCGCATTTGATGTGACCCAATTCATGGGCCAAAACGGTGCGGATTTCCTCGTCACTGAGCAGATCCAACAAGCCCGTGTGAACCACAACGCAAGGGTGGTCTTCCCCCAAGGAATAGGCATTCACCGCCGGATTTTGAATCACAAACAGCGTGGGTTGAGGCTGTACATCCAAGGCTTGGACGCTTTCTCGAAACATCTGATAGAGCGTGGCATATTGCCGGGGACCCACCTGGATAGCATTCCCCATCAGGGAGATGTACTGGGGCCGCTCATAGATAAACTCCACAAATTTACGGGCGACCAGATCAAAGCCAGGGACGCTCCTAAGGGCAGCCTCTGCTTGCTGGTCGAGGGGATGGCGAAAGGCATCACGGCTCAGGCCGGGGTAATTAGGCATGGGTAATGGGATGAGATAAGGACAGCGCTTACCTTGGTTATAGGCTTCCACTCGGGAAGCAACAAGGGCAGACAACCCTAACGCCCTAGCTTGAACAAGGATGAATGGCGCGCACTAAACCGGTGTGGATGGGTGGCGAAACTTCCAAATCAAACTAGAGAGAAGATTGGTGATGATATGAGCCACAATCGGAACGAGCAAATTTCCGGTCAGTAGGGCACTGCCGCCCAAGGCAAATCCCACGATAGTGGCCCACACCACATAGGGCCATTGCTGCAATCCACTCAGATGCAAAACCCCAAAGCACAAACTGGAAAAGCCCACCCCCGTCCAGTTGAAACCGATCGCGGGCAGCATCACCCCCCGAAATAAATATTCCTCACTCAAACCGGGCAGCAGACCCATCCAGAGTAAATCCACCCACATGAGCGGCTGCAGCACGAGTTCTAAATACAGATCGGCACTCTGGCGGTATTGGGGCCAGAGACGATAGATACCGGCACTGGCCAGGGTAATGATGACCCCAAGGGCAACCCCCTGTAGGAGTATCAGCCCGCTGAGATGGGTGGAAAGCAAAACCACCGAATCGAACAATAGCCAAAAGCGAGCGATGAGCAGGAGCACTAACGCGGTGACGCCCATGGCCACCAACACCTGAATGCGGCTCAAGGGTTCCATTTTGGGATCGCTGAAATTGGAATTGCTCACACTGACCTAAGTTTTGTGGCTACCGCATAACCTTACAGAATTTTGCGAAGCCCGCGCTGGGGATCGGAATTAACCAGCTTAAATACGGCCTGCCATAGCGGTTAATTTTCAGCCATAAGGACAGGGCACAGATAAACCGCAGCGCCCCTACCATTGGCCTTAACCGAGGTTTTCAGGAAACCCAAAATCTTTTTGGCACCATAACTGATCAGTGAAGCCACGGTCAGCCAGTCCTAAATTCTTAAAGGCCATGCCAATTACGGTAGCGGGTGATACTAAACTGGGTGTTCCCTGGCCTCTGGCTTGTTTTTCAAGGTTTATTGGGCGTCCTTTTCGGCATCAATACTTCAGTGAGATAACCGATCTGCGCAGGAGACCTTGACCTTTAGGATGGGTGCTGACAGGAAATCTACCTATCCTTCACCAAAATCTTGTCTAAAGAACAAGAGATCCACATAAAAAGATTGGGAATTTCACAAAACTTTTTGAATTAATGTAAAGCTGAGCCGGTTCGAAAGCGATTGCACCGCTAGGTACTCAGAACAGAGCAGTTATCCATGCACTATTTCTCAAAGGTTACGTTGGCCACCTCGACCATGCTGCTATTATCTGCCCTGCCAGGGTATGCAGCTACGTTTACGGGGGTCTTGAACGACGATGTTCGTAAGTTCAGCCCTGGGGCAAGTGTGTCAGACATTATCAGCAGTGGTGCAGCCTCGGTCTCCTTTGGAGACACCAGTATTTACATCGGTACTTACCAGAAGACTGCGATCGATCAAGACCCAATCATCGCTAGCATCACCAATGGCGCTTTGGACTGGATTAAGGCTGACTATGACCAGTCCAGCCCAGATGGCCGCGGTGAAGGGCTGGTTTGGGATACGGATAGCAATAACCTCTATGGCCTGTTCACCATTGCTGGCGGCTCAAATCAAAATGTGAATAAGTTCACCGACTTCACCACGTCCGATAGCTGGCAAAACGGTTATGGCGCAGGGGGCGGAGCAAAGGTGAGTGTGTTGCTCAAGCTCAATCCTGATGACGGCTCAGGCATTGTCGGTAACGCGACCTATATCCGAGCCCAAGTGAATGCAGGCAATACGAATACCCTCAGACCTATTGATCCGGGATTAGAGTTGGTTGACGATCGCGTGATTTTCACGGGGATTACAGCATTTAGCCCGTTTGATGTCGATGGCACAACTCGCATCATTGGCAGTGGCGATTATCGGTTGATCTTGAATCAGGATTTAACAGAGGCTTGTAGCGCTGAGCTAAATACCTTTACTCCGCTGGCAGAGATAACCGAATGCTTCAGCGGCGATAGCGGTTCCGGTGATGGCGGTTCCGGTGGCGGCGATAGCGGCTCCGGTGGCGGCGATAGCGGCTCCGGCGGTGATGGCGGTAATGGCGGTTCCGGTGGCGGTAATGGCGGTT
>JAQCKL010000460.1 GCA_027592485.1 Cyanobacteriota bacterium | reverse complement strand
AAAATATGGATTCCAGCCTTGAAAGTCCCCTGAAAAGGGATGAGTATTGTTGCTGAACAAATCAGATGTACTCAGGGGCGATCAACTTTGCCCCTTTTTCATTTCTAAAATAAAAAACCTCCCACAACCAGATGAGAGGCTTCAGAAGAACTATGCTCGACGCCTGCTTAGCATCTCTCTAAGTGAAAATCAGGATCGTGTAACCCTATACGATATGGGCCAAAAAAATCCCCACGCCATAGGCTGTGGGGGGGTAGCTTTACGTTCTACAACCTTAGCAAAGCACTTGTGAGAAAGTTGTGAGCGTCAAGTCAGCTATCAAAAACTGTGCCTACCATCCTTGGTGATGCAGAAAACTGGCGACGGATATCGTCGTTTGGCTGGAAAACTCGCCGCTAAAACCACATCCTGCCCATCACTACGCTTCTGCCAGTCGGTGGTAAACATATCGCCCCCATGCATCACGGGGCTCTGCTTTCCCCCATTTACGGATCAGAACGCGCTTCCCATCCGTAAATGGGGCTATATGGGTGAAGATTGCCGTTGATCGCCATGCCTCAAGGGGGCCAACTGATGATGACCCAGCCCAGCCTGTTGGAAAGAGGGTTAACGGTCCTCGAAAAATTATTTTGGCTCCGCAGCGTTCTCGTACTGTTGGTCGCTTTTGGCCTGACCGCTGGGATCACTGTCCCTCGGCTGTATAAGGCCAGTCAAATTAAGGGTTGGCTGCCGGGGGCCACTGCCACCGCAGAAACCCTGACCCAAAAATGGCATCAGACCCCTGATTTGCATCCCCATGGCAGCGATGTTTACTGGGTCGCTTGGTCCGAGGCCAGTATCCAGAAGGAAGGTGCCCACCGTCTCAGGGTGACGCCAGAGCGCTGGGACGAACTCGATTTAGGGAAGGGAATTGAGGTGATCTGGGTACCAGGCGATCGCACCCCTTATCTACGCGATGGCATTTTTATCCAACGCAATCTGGTCTTCGACGGGATTTGTCTGGTCTTTATGGGGGGACTCGCAGTCGTCATTGTTGTCCACACTGTGCCAAGAAGGGCTTAAGCCTTGTAAGGCGACGATTTGCTGAGGTGCTGAGGTACTGAGGTGCTGAGAGGAGAGGGGATGGATGTTTGAAAAGGGCGCTGGGGATCACTGGGCGATAGGGCAGTTGCCAGTCCGGTTAGGACCAGACTGTGATCCCCATTGCTTCTGAATAAGGCATCAGGGCGATCCGAGGTGTCCTAAGCGGGCCAGCGCTATAGGTCTTGCCATCACAGTTCAAGAGTTTGAGAACCTGGCTGTCCTGTCACTTTTCAAACATCCCCTCAGGTTAGTTGGGAATCAGAGGCGGGCGCTGCATCGGCAAAACCAAGGTTTCTGGATCATTCAAGTAGTCAATGTGATCCAGCAAGCGGCCTAAGAGGCACTGGTCTACTAACGGGTGATGTCGCCTGAAATGCTTATAGAGACTGGGTTCTAGCGATTAGACTTGAAACCACTCGAAAAGCTTGCCTCATAAGGACTTGCGGCTAATCATCACCTCTTAAGAGACCAGTGCCGCCTAAGAGGCGCTCCTGAGCCGCCTCACTGGGGGCGCTGTTGGGATTCAGGGTTAGCAAAATAAAACTCCCATCCTCTGAACAGGGCAGACCGTAGCTCATCACCGCGCAAATGACCGGATTTTCGGATACTAAGAGACCTGTCTCCAGATCACTCACCGTAAAGACCGTATCTGCCTCTAGGAAATACGGAATCGGTAAGCTATTAACATCATTGAATTTCTCGGTAACGCTGCGGCAACGGGTCTCTGCTGCCAAGTTACCTAAGTCTGAAAATCGAATCATTGGCGAGAATTCCGTGTCATTGCGACCAAACATAGTCCAGCCTTCACGGGTTAACTCACAGGTAAAGAGCACCTCGTCTAGGGGATCTACGGTGCCGTCGCTATCAACGATATAAAGGGTGGCGTTGCTCGGGAGTGCCGTGGCGGCGATCAGTGCCAGGGGGGTACTGAGCGATAAAAATGCAGCGGAAACCTGCTTCCAGAATGTCCGTCTCATAAGGCATACTGACCTTTAATCAAAAGTGCTAGGGATAGGAGAGAGCGCATCTCCTATCCCTCTTTTTCTCACGGTCAGCCAGGGCCATCCGGACAAACTGGCTCCCCTGGCCTAGCGTTTAATGGCAGGAATTGCTAAGCGCTCTATTCCTGAATGAGCGTTGTGATCGCTTTTACGAGTCAGACTTGATGGTCTTGCTGTTGTCCGCAGCCCAACAACAGAGCCTGGGAAACCATGCCCAATCCACTTACCCAGAAGAATGTTGTGGGCTCTTGCTGGGGACGTTAGCCGCCGGTGATACGCCGCGCACGGTTCAGCACATTCAACCCCTGCAAAATCAGTGGGTGCCAGCGGTGCAAACTGTCACCGATCCCGATGGGGCAGCCACGCTGGGTGACGCAAATGGGGATCCCAGCCGTCGTCGTCGGTATTGGATCGATCCTAAAGATTTGTTAGCCGCCCAACGGGATGCCCGCGATCGCAATTGGGTGATCTTAGGCATCTATCATTCCCACCCTGACCACCCAGCGGTGCCGTCAGAATGCGATCGCGCCCTCGCCTGGCCCGAGTACTCCTACGTGATCCTGTCCGTTCATCAAGGCACCGTCGTCGATTGTCAGAGCTGGCGGCTAGATGACCATCATCAATTCCAACCCGAGCCGATCCAGGCAAAAGACCCATCAGAGTTGCCAGAAGCGTGAATTAAAATGGAAGCTTGTGGTGATTTTTCTCGGCACCCACGATCCTGTAATGAGGCTCACACCGTCTAACGTCCGCTAAACCCTTTCCCCGCCGCCCTATGTTGAATCCAAATTTGGATGATATCCAACTCACCTCAGAGGAGTACGAACGCTTCTCTCGCCACCTGATTTTGCCCGAAATTGGCTTAGAGGGGCAGAAACGCCTCAAAGCGGCCAGCGTGCTCTGTGTTGGCACTGGAGGCCTCGGCTCTCCGCTCCTGCTCTATTTAGCCGCTGCCGGCATTGGCCGCATTGGCATTGTCGATTTTGACATTGTGGATAAGTCCAACCTGCAACGCCAGATTATCCATGGCCAATCCTGGGTGGGCAAGCCCAAGATTGAGTCTGCCAAATACCGCATCCTCGAAATCAACCCCAACTGCCAGGTCGATCTCTACGAAACCCGGCTGTCTTCCGAAAACGCCTTGGACATCATCGCGCCCTACGATGTCGTCGTCGATGGCACCGACAATTTCCCCACGCGGTACCTGGTGAATGACGCCTGTGTGTTGGCCAATAAGCCTAACGTCTATGGGTCGATTTTCCGGTTTGAAGGGCAGGCCACCGTCTTTAACTACCAAGAGGGTCCCAACTATCGGGATCTCTACCCCGAGCCCCCGCCCCCTGGCTTAGTGCCCTCCTGTGCAGAAGGCGGTGTGCTGGGTGTGCTCTGCGGCATTATCGGCACCATCCAAGCCACCGAAACCGTGAAAATCATCACGGGTCAGGGCAACACCCTGAGTGGTCGTCTGATGCTCTATAACGCCCTGGATATGAGCTTCCGTGAGCTGAAGCTCCGCCCCAATCCGGTGCGACCCGTGATTGAGAGTCTGATTGATTACGAAGAATTTTGTGGAATTCCCGAGGCCATGGCAGAAGAAGCGAAGCAACAAGCTGAAACCCCTGAAATTACAGTCGATGAGCTGAAAGACCTATTGGATAATTCCGCAGACGATATCCTGCTGCTGGATGTGCGTAATCCCCATGAATATGAAATTGCCAAAATCGAGGGGGCAGTCCTGGTGCCTCTATCTGAAATCGAAGGCGGCCCTGGGGTTGAAAAAGTGCGCGAGTTACTGAATGGCCATAAGCTGCTAGTCCACTGCAAGTCGGGTGCCCGCTCGGCTAAGGCGCTGGGTTTCTTGCGAGAGGCCGGCATTGAGGGCTCGAATGTGAAGGGCGGCATCCTGGCCTGGAGCCGGGAAGTGGATGCTTCGGTGCCCCAGTACTAGGCAGATCTAAGTCCTTAAGCACCTCATTAAAAACGGAGCTTGTTTTGGCAAGCTCCGTTTTTAATGCTCAAAATACCCTAAAAAGGGGTGTTATCCAGCGGATCGGATGTTGAGTAACAGTTATGCTGCTACATAATGAATTAAGGTAACTGCCAACGTTTCGTTTTTAGCTGGCGAGCCATTAGCTGCAATGGTAATGTTCAGTGATGACC
>JAQCKL010000459.1 GCA_027592485.1 Cyanobacteriota bacterium | reverse complement strand
GAGTTTCGGTTTAAGCGCTCTTCTAGTTCTGTGACGCGAGTGCGCAGTTGCTGGTTGGCCTGTTCTAGCCTGATTGATTTTCTGGCTGAGTTGAACCAATATCGACGCCTAGAGGCTTATGCATAGGGTTATCTACAACAATGTCTCAATATCATCTGGGTATCAATCTTGGCCACGAACGTTCAGCGGCCATTGTCAACAATGGCAAACTTGTGGTTGCCATTGAGCAGGAACGTTTAGATCGTCAAAAATATAGCATTGGCTTTATGCTGCAGGCACCTGGCGTTGCCTCACAAATGCAGCCCCCGCATGAAGCAATTCGATATTGCTTAGATAGCTGTGGCATTGCTTTAGAAGATCTGGCTTCAGTGACTGCCAATATGCCGGGATATGATTTTGCGCCTGATATTATGCGTAAGGTTCTCCCAGCGGAAATTGCTGACAAAGTTAAGACGTTACCGAGTCACCATCTAGCTCATGCCTATTCGGCCTACTGGCCCTCTGGATTTGAGCAGGCACTGGTGTTAGTTGCCGATGCCACAGGTAGTACCGATACGAAGCATTATACAGAATCTTACACTCTTTATATCGGTGACGGCTCAGAGTTGAAAGTCCTCCATAGTGAGACGGTTTCAGCTCACTTGGCAGGACTATCAACCCTGGGTTTTGTCTATGAGTATGTCACCCGCAAAGCCGGATTTGTGACCCAATTAGGAAATGCTCGTATCAGTCATGCAGAGGCAGGCAAGCTGATGGGATTGGCTCCATTTGGCAGTGAGCAGGTTAACCTGCATCCCTGGATCAAGCCGATCGAAAATAGCTATAGTTTGGCGATTTCTCCCTATGACATTTTTTTGGAAATTGCTGCCCTCGAAAAAACGTATGACACGGGTGAAGGGAAGCCCTACCTCCGTCCTTATCTGGTGGATTTGGCCTACAAAGTGCAGAGTGAAATTGAAAACGCACTACAGCATATCGTTGGGGTGGCCATGGCAGAAACGAGTCTCAAGAAACTTTGTATTGCTGGCGGCGTGGGCTTGAATTCGGTGGCCAACTATCAGTTGTTTAAAAAGTTGGCCCTAGAGGACATCTTTATTTTCCCTGCCGCTGGCGATAGCGGTATTGCTGCTGGAGCCGCTCTGTGGGCCTATGCTAATTCTGGCGGTGATCAGCGTCCGGAACTGCAGCAAGCCACCCTGGGGCATCCCTATAGTGAACCGCAAATTACTCAGGCGGTGGCGCAGTTCCAGGATGTGATTGAGGTTGAAACTCTGACCCCTGAAGCGATGCTGGCCCGTAGCGCCTGGGGCTTAGCCCAAGGGCATATCGTGGCCCGGTTTGAAGGGGGGGCTGAGTATGGTCCTCGGGCTTTGGGTCATCGCTCGATTATGGTGGATCCGACTTTTGAGCGGATGAAGGATATTGTGAATGCACGGGTGAAGTTTCGCGAGGCATTCCGTCCTTTTGCACCGGTGATTCCTCTGGAATCGGTCTCTGAGGTGTTTGAGCTGGAAACCGATTCGCCCTTTATGCTGATGATTGCGCCGATCAAACCGGAGCTCCAGCCACAAATTCCGGCGGTTACCCATGTGGATGGCACCGGGCGGGTCCAAACTGTGACGGCAACAGAGAATCCTTTCTTTCACCAGCTTTGTCATCAATTGGTGGCGCTGCGGCAAGGCCCACCCGTGCTGATGAATACCAGCTTCAACATTGCTGGACAGCCGATTGTGGAAACGCCGGCTGAGGCAATCCAAACTTTTTTGAATACTGATATCGACTACTTAGCCCTGGAGAATCTCTGGATTTCTAAGCGCCATGTGCAGGTGCAAAACTATGAAGCACATTTGTCTAAGGTGGGCAACACGGTGCTTCCCCAGGGGATGCCACCTAACCAACCCGCCATGACGGTACTGATGGCGCAGCTTGACCGGGCCTTGTTCTTTGGAGAGGGCGATCGCAGTCCCTGGACCGAGGCAGAGCTAAAAACCTTGTCTAGCATTGGGGCTCGTTACAAAGAAACCAGCGCTTTGTTCCCCGCAACACCTTTCGTAGGACCGCTCAACACCCGTGTGCTGGCAGATGTGGTGTGGGTGTTAGATCCCTTAAACCAGTCAACCCTGGTGGATTTATCGGAGCAGGGTAAACAGCCCTACGCCTTGCCGGGGCGTTTAGTGAACTCCATTGTCCGGCACAACCCGAAACCACTGAGCAGCAGTGGCTTGAGTCATGCCATTCGGCTATCGACCAAGGTGCCCCCTAGGTGGCTAGCCCCAGGGAAAACATCTGCGATCGCCTACAGCTTTGACGAAGTCAAGCTGTTGATGGCGATGTGCTCTAACCAAGGCGGCTGGCAAGATCAGCTACGCCTAGACCTGCGCCTAACCCATGCGGAGTTGGCCCAAAAACTGGTTTGGGGGCAGGAACAACTGGCCCAATATGGACTGGCTCCTGCTTTAATGGCTCCCTCTGGAGCTGTGGCGGACTCGCCCCTGCCAGCGGATAGCCCTCAAACCCTAGCTCCCTTTGGGGATGAAAAATTCTCCCTGCGGCAAAGGTTAGAACAATTGCGGACCTGTTTGCAGCAGGCAGGCTACAGCCTTGCGAATATCTGCGATCGCCTCGAAATCGAATCTTTGCAGGCGATCGAGCCCACACGGTTGCGGTATTACGATCGCTACAAGCTCGGCCAAGGGGATCTAGATGATCTAATTCGGCTTTTCTTCCTGCGCGTTGCCCTGCCCCTACCCCGATTACAGGCGCTATTGGGTGAGGGGGTGGTCACCATGCTGCTCCAGCTCGGGGTGCTGATTAGTCGAGGCGATCAATGGGCCTCACGGGTGGATCTGTTCTGTGTAGAAGGCTTATATATCGCCACCGATCACCGCTACATGCTGTTCTCAGAAGACGATATTGCTGAGAATCCGGTCATGTATGTGGGAGCCGATAGCCAAGGCCTGGTATACACCGCCCCTCGATATCCCACCAAACAGGTACTTGATCTCTGCTGTGGCAGCGGCATTCAGGGGTTAGTTGCCAGTCGCTATGCCCAACAGGTGACAGCGGTAGATCTAAACCCCCGAGCAATTCGATTTGCCCGATTCAATGCCCAATTGAACGATATTCGCAATATTCAGTTTCATCACGGCAACCTCTATGCGCCGGTTGGGGCACGGCGCTTCGATACGATTTTGGCCAATCCGCCCTTTGTGCCTAGCCCTAAACGCAATTTAGGCTTTCGCGACGGGGGCACCACCGGTGAGGAGATTCTGGCTGCGATTATTAGTGGCAGTGCCCAGCATCTGACTCCCTCCGGCCATGTCTTTATCGTCACGGATCTGGTGGATATTGACACCTATGAAGCCAAGTTGGCCCATTGGTGGCAGGGGTCTAACGCCGATCAGCTCGTACTCTGCACCGCCGATCGCGACGACATTCTATTTTCGGTTCCCCATAGTCATGCCCCTTTTGGGCAAACCTTAGATGCCTATCATGACGAACTGGAGCAATGGCTCGACAATTTTCACAAAGCGGGGCTAAAAGCGGTCAACTTTGGCTACATCTTGATTAGCCAACAATCGGATCAGCCCCACAGTTCCTATTTTTGTCGCATCATTCACAATCCCACCCAAGCAATTTACACGGCAGTCCAACACTACTTCCAGCAGCGGCGGCTCTTACAGTTGCCCGCCAAAGAAACAGCATTCCTTTCGCTGCTACCGGAACTACGGTTTCGGATCACAGAGGGGTTGGAAGAAACCGATCGCCAGATTGAGCTATTGGTTCCAGGGAATCCTTACTTCACCACTTATCAAATCGATGAGACGATTTACCAACTCATGCAAACCATTCAACGGCTGCAACCCCAATGGCAAATGTTTGTAACCCCAGCCAACCAAGCTCAACTGATGGATTTATTGTGCAAAGGATTGTTGTCCTTAAGCACTGAACGTCCGGTCACGCGTAAACGTCAACAGCTCAAAAAATTGTTCCATGAGCCCTTCCCATCTCAGGGAGTTATTGAACTCAGGACCAAAAGCACTCCAACCTGTTTATCGGCCTATCTCAACCAGTAAAAGGTGACGTAACCGCCCCAAGCTTCTGCCGAACTTTGGCCGGGTAAGTGGTAAGCGTCCCAGCTACTTAGTTAACGGCGTCTTCTCACCTTTAGCGAGGGGTAAATGTGCCGCTTCCTCCAATTCAGTTTTATAGTAATTCGACATGATTTTGAGAATCAAAGATGCACCCT
>JAQCKL010000458.1 GCA_027592485.1 Cyanobacteriota bacterium | reverse complement strand
CTTAAGAGATGCGATGGAGCACGTTCTCAAGGTGGTAACGTCTTAACCTAAGTGGCGACGGCTATACACCCGAGGTTGGCGCTGGCGCTTCAGCCCCATGGCACCCATGGCACCCATCACCAGCAAGCCGGTAACGGTACCGGGCTCGGGCACCGCCTTATATACCGTGGTGGTACCGCTGATTTCGTTGGTGACGACCACTAAGTTTTGACCGGTGGGGCTGTCTTCCCGACTGATGAAAATCAACCCTTCAGGGCCTAAATCCCCAGCGGTGCCCGCTTCAGCATCGCCACTAAAGTCACGGTTGTTGGTGTAGGTGGCAAAGACGGGGTTGGTGGGATCGGTGACGTCATAGACCATGACGCCGCCGATGCGCTCTAAGCCGATAAAGGCAAACACTTTACCGCCGATCGCCCCAATCGTAACCCCTTCCGGCTCCGGGCCTTTGTTGTCACTGCGGTTATCAAAGGAGTCGTTTTCGTCGTTGGTGGCATTGAAATCGTCGGGCAAGAGGGCCGCCAGCTTTTGCTCAAACTGATCGCCGCTGTCCCATACCAGGTTGCCGTCCTCATCCCAGATCGAGAAGGAGCGGGTACCGAAGGCATAGAGGGCCTCGTACTCACCGTCGGCGTTTTCACCCAGGGTGGTGGTCACCGTGAGCCGACCGATCGCCTCATCTGCTTGGAGGGATTCCCGCTCGGCTTCACTGCCAAAGGTATCGGCTAGATCCAGATCCTTGACGCGCTCTTCTTCTGCAAAACCGTCGTATTCCCTGGCATCGCCTTCGTTGGCGGTGACGATGTAGGTCTGGCCACCCACGGTGTAAGTGGCGATCGCATCGGGCTGATACATCCCCAGGACGGGGTGATTGGCAATGTTGATAGCGTCGTCGCGATCGCTGGCATCCAAGCCATTCCCGGCGGTGTTGTGGTCTTTGAAACCAAGGGGAACAATCTCCTCAAATTCCCCGGTTTCGAGATTCAAGATGGCGATCGCATTGTTCTCTTGCAGGCTGACGTAGGCGGTCTTGCCATCTTCAGAAACGGCGATATATTCCGGCTCTAGGTCTTGGGAAACACTGGCACCGGGGCCAAAAATCCGCACACCCGCGTCGATCAGATCCTGCTTTTGACTGTCGAAAGCGTTAAAGGTAGCGAAATTCACATCGGCATCGGTGAGGCCCAAAACGCCACCCGACACATCAATGATGCTGACAGACCCTTCAGGATCCACATCACCCGCCTCATAGCCGCTGGGTTCCCCTTCATTGGCCACCAATAGCTTGCTGCCGTCGGGGGTGAAGGTCACCATGTCGGGCAATGCTCCTACGGTCAGGGCATTTTGGAAGATCCCGTCCAGATCAAAGAACACCACTTTGCCTGGATCCTGAGCGGGATCGGATTCTACCGCAGCGGCAATGTAGCCCCCATCAGCACTGTTGTAGGCCACGCTATTGATGCCGCCGCCATAGGGGGACAGATCAATTTGAAACAGCTTGCTGATGGCAGTGGGGTCGCTCAGGTCCAGCACATCAATGGTGTTGGCGTTGGCATTGGTGACAAACAGGCGATTGACGCCGGGGGCAAAGGCCGAAATTTCAGCCGCCCCTTCGTCAAAGGCACCCGATTCGTAGGTGCCAATTGGCTTGAGGCTAATGGCTTCGGCGGGGGCGGCCAGGGCACCGAGCAGCAGCGCCGCAGGGGCGGCCAAGGTGGCAAGGAGACGGATGTTCATGGTTCAGGGATTGAATAGGACAGCAGCCAGTTCACCCCTTAGGGCCTGCAAGCAGGTCGCCTGAATATAGCGCTGGCCACTTTGCTTAGGACACCTAGGATCGCTCTGATCCCTAGCGCAGAAGCAAAGTGGCTCGCAGTCTTGTCCTAATCGGACTGGCGACTGCTATACACGGTTCAATCCGAACCGATTCAGGCCCCAGGGGCGTGACCAAAGTTACGCAGCACCCCCGAAAGTACTGACATAGCGTTAATGGATTGCGAAGTTCAGGTTAAGCGCCGGTAAAAACCCGTAGACTTCACGGGATCTTTATGGAATGGGTTTGAAATGGCCGATCGCTTCATCTCAGCTTTATGCAATTGCACCCCATGGGTCCTGGCCTCACCCTTGCCAGTGGCTGATCAGGTGCGCAGCGATCGCCTCAACCTGACTCTGGGGCAAATCGTGATCGGTTTCTGGAAAGGCAATCAACTGCGCTTCTGACAACCCTGCTGCATAGGTCTGGCAATGCCAGAGGGGAATGGTTTGGTCAGCTTCCCCCGCAAATACCAGGGTCGGCACCTGAATCTGGCCGAGAAAGCGCTCCACGGTATCGATCGCGTCCTCCGGCTCCAGTCGATCCACAATGAATGACTTGGCTACCGGTTGGGCCTTAAAGGCTTGGCGGGCTTGGTGGAGGGTTTGGTAAGTCTCGGTTTTGCCGGTGAGGGCCGCGATGGGAGCGAGGGCGGCGATCGCCCAATCCACCAGCGGGGTTTCCCAGAGGAGTGGCTTCAGGTGGGTATAGCGGCCCACAAAGCTGTCATCTCGAATGCCCGCTGGGGCCACTAGCCCCAGACCCCACAGGCAGGATTTTTCCAGCACTAAGGGGGCTGTCGGCACCCATGCGGTTTTCTCAGGGTTGCCCCCCATGCCCGCGAGGGCGAGGGCATAGGCGACAGCCACCCAGCCGCCATAGGAATGGCCCACCAGGTAAAAATCCTGGAGCTCTAAGGCTTGTAATACCTGGTGGAGAAAGGCCACCTGATCCCAAATGGTGTAGCGCAGCTTGGGTTGGGCTGACTCGCCAAAACCCAGTAGATCCAGGGCAATACAGCGGAAGTGGGGCGCTAAGGGCTGGGCCAACGCACACCAGGTATTGGCATCCCCCAGAAACCCATGGAGAAAAACGATGGCTGGCCCTTGGCCCTGGTCCCAGTAGGCGACGGGGTAGGGGGTTAAGTCGAGGGTTTTCTTGTTCATGGATGAGAAGATCCTGCCGCTAGCGATCGCCCCCGCCAGGTCCAACCCCAGCCGGTTTCGGTTTTGATGATCGAGGCAATGGCAATGGCAACCACCACTAGCCCCCCCAGCCAACCCAACCCCAGGTAACGGGAGGGTAACTGTAATTGATCAACCATGGCCCACCGTAGCTTGAGGTGTATGCCCAGGCCGATCACAAGCATCAATGCGGTCCCGATTAAGCCATAAGACGGCCAGATCACCGCCCCCGGTAGAGCCAAGAGGGCCAGCCAAGGGGTTGAAAACACTAACAGCATCGCGAAGGCCACGTAGAGGGTTAAGCCCAAATCTCGCCCCATGCCCATGTAAAAGTTTTTGGTCCACCCTTCCCAAAGGCTGGCGAAGTTGGGATACATGCGCACCTGCACCCGACCTTCCCCCAAGACATAGCGCAAGGTTAAACCGGCCTGTTTGATTGCCTTGGCCAGTCCCACATCTTCCACCGGATTCGTGGCCACCCCGCGATGACCCCCAATCGCCTGATAAGCATCCCGCCGAAACAGCATAAACGGTCCAGCGGCGAAGGCCCGCTCCACCGCATTGGGGTCATTGATGCCGGGGAAATCAGCCCCCACCGCAATCAAGGCCATCATGATCGGCTGCACCAACCATTCCGCCAAACACCCACAGCGAATCCCAGGGGCGCAGCTCAGCAGACCGGCACCCCTGGTTTGGGCATTGGCGAGGCCGGTGGCGATCGCGTCTGCCCTCAAGCGCACATCCGCATCGATAAACAGCCAATAGTCCCCTTCAGCCCGCTCCACCGCCTGGGCACAGGCCCAGTTTTTGCCTCGCCAGGGGATATCAGTGGGTCGGGGCGGTACTGTGAACGCCGTGACCCGAGGGTCGCTTTGGGCAAGGGATGCGGCGATTGCAGCGGTGTCATCGGTCGATTCATCATCGGCAATGATCAGTTGGAGGGTGATCTGCCTTGGCAGGGTGCTGGCCAGCACTGCCTCTACGCAGGACTTCAGATTCAGGGCTTCGTTATAGGCCGGAATGATCACGCTGACGGTGGTGGGTGTACTGGCCGGAGCCTGATCGGCTAGGCGTGGGGCGGCCTGGAGGGACTTGCGAAAGCGGGAGTAGAAC
This sequence comes from Cyanobacteriota bacterium, assembly GCA_027592485.1. Classification (GTDB taxonomy): domain Bacteria; phylum Cyanobacteriota; class Cyanobacteriia; order Phormidesmidales; family Phormidesmidaceae; genus PCC-6406. The sequence goes on along the minus strand of JAQCKL010000458.1, from coordinate 157 downwards.
AGACCGTTGGCAAATACGGTGGCCAGGGCGATCGCCCCTGACCCTAGCCCTAATCCCAATCCCCAAGCACCCATAAATTCCTTGTTTATTCGTAACTACCTAGGTCCCTGCTACCAATGTTGGCGTTTTACCCTGTACGGCATTAGAGAGAATCTCA
>JAQCKL010000457.1 GCA_027592485.1 Cyanobacteriota bacterium | reverse complement strand
CTGCCTTGAGGCGCTCCTGACTTGCTTTGGGAACGCCTTTTTTTAGCTTGCTAGTCTAAACTCCAGTCCCAAAGTAAGTCGGGAATTCAGATCCCAAGAGGCGCTTGCACCAAGGGCGTTAGTTTTGATAGGCGTACCCGCCCCTGTGATTTGGTTGCCGATCGCCACCTGATCATCACCAATACCCGTACCTAGATTCCCAAAAGTGGAGAAGCTATGGAGGTAGTTAAACGCGAGATTGAGACTATCAAGGGGAGACGAGGTGAACTGGAAACCCAGAACATAGTCACCTGAAAATAAGCCATCTCCATTTGAATTAGCTGCATTGGCAACGGAGTATACTCCCTGCAAGCTATTGCGCTCATTGATTTGCCAGTCGAAACCAATTCCGGTATTGCCATTGCCTACGCTAATGACGGGGTTGCGTTGGGCAAAAAGGGACAAGGGGCCTTGACCAGCACTTTCGTAACGGTTTGGACCCCGGAAAACACTGACCGGGTCAACACCAGCAGCACCTATCACAAGCGCTAAGTTGTCGCTCACCAACTGGCGATAGGTGAGGTCACTCAGACGGAGGCTAAAGTTGGTGTCCGCTTCATAAGCCAGGCGAATATTATTGGTCAGGCCGAGGGCTGTGTTGGTAGTGTTATCAAACAAACTGTTGCCTTCGCCTGCTTGCAACCCCAACAACAGCAGACTGCGTGGAGAAAGGCGAGTGAGCAAGCTGAGCTGGGCGTTAGAGTAGAAAGTCGCCACACCCCCCTGAGGGTCTTTGGTTTCGGGGGTGCCATCCACAGGGAAAAAGTCAGCCGTATTCGAGTTTCGGACTTGGACACCGAAAATCGCTTGACCAAATAAACGAGTGGTGGTCGAGAACTGATCGGCCCGCAGTTCTTCGACCCGAGCTTCCAGATCCTCAATACGGGTGCTGAGTTCAGCGGCAAACTCGCGCTGCAATTGAGCCACGGTAGCAATATCGTCTGGGCCTACCACAATGGCGTCTAGGCAGGCGGATAGTCCAGCGGCAAACTCAAAACGGGTGATCGGTTGATTACCCCGAAAGGTCCCGTCAGAGAAGCCGTCTAAGCAGCCATAATTTTCGATTAGGTTGCGGAGCGCTTGGAAAGCCCAGTCGGTGGGTTGGACATCTGATAGGCCCCGAACCGACGGGCGCTGAGCCACGGCGTCCGTTGGGTTCAGGGATAAGGGCGGTTCCCCAACCTCCGCAGCAATGGCTTCGGAAGCCACTTCAATGGGGTCTTCAGCCACCCATTCAGTTGATCCTGAGGGGGTAAGCGCCTCCAAAATGATCGGCTCGGGCTGCTCTAGGTCGGCCACCGTGACGATTGCTGGAGAAGTGATTTGATCGAGTGTTAAGGCTTGTCCATCCTCATCAGGGCTAAGGATGTCTGATTGGGCGATCGCACCCGGCGTGATCGCTGCGATCGCCCCCAACGCTACCATCACAGACCGGTCATACCGAATAGTCACGGGGGCTCTCCTCACATCACATACCAACATCACATTCTGACCGTAATAATGCCCAGAATGTGCCCTTGCAAAGGATCCATCGGCTGAACCGATTGATGCGGTTTACCCATGGATGCTGTGGGGATAGATGTATCCCGTTTTACACCGTTTGTAAAGGATTGAACTGAGTCCATGGACTGCGGACTGCTTCAGAAACCCCATCCGCTGAGGAGGGGCTAAATCTGATCGATCGCCATCATTGTTGGTAGAACAGGTCAGCTTCAATCCGTTTATCGAGCTGCATTCTCTACCCTAAACGTCAGCCCAATCGCTATAAACCGCTGCCTGACCACAGTAATGGCCTTGGGGGTCCCGTAGGTTCCAGACCGTTACGTTCCGGATCCAAAATCGTCGTCCCCCTTTAGAAATCCGCACCCCGGCGTAGTCAGAGATAAACCCCTGGGTTGTGACCGCTGCTAAGAGTCGGTCTCGTTCCGCCTGAATGGGGGGTTCCGCCGACTGTCGCGACGGTAACTGAGTGAATTCCAGCCAGGTCATCTCAAATAGCGCCAAAGCGGTTTTGTTCCCATAGGTAAAAACCGGATCGGCAGCCGCATTATGGGACACCACAACAAAGGGAGCATGGTAAATCTGCTGGGCAGCCCCTGCTGGGCTCAGCCCCCCATCGACGAGAGGTTTACCCAGATAATCGGAATAACTGTCTCGCAGCACCTGAATATGGGCGGCCAAGTAGTCATTGGCTTCACTGGGCTCTGGGAAAGGGGGCATGGCTTTGACGGGCGATTTTTCAGTTGGAGTTGCCCTAGCAGGTCTCCTGACTGCTCAGCAACTCTGCTAATTCATGGTGCTCAATGGGGGGTTTGGCAGGGTCTGCCTGGCGAATATCCGTGATTAACCAGTCGAGGGCAGCGGCCTGCATATCGATGGATGCCCCGGTTTTATCAACGCAGTAGCGACCAAAGACAAGCTTGTCTACCAGGCGCACCCCAGGACCAATACGAGAGTATTCGAAGATGACGCTGCGATCGACGATCGCATTACTGCAAATACAGCAGTTGGGACCAATCATGCTGGGACCCACAATCGTAGCCCCATCTTCAATTTGAGCCATGCCGCCAATATAAACCGGTCCTTCCACATTGATGCGGTCCCAATTGGCCCTGACATTCATGCCCACATATACCCCAGGCTGAATCTCGTGGCCCGGAATATCGACCAAGTTGACTTGACCGGTCAAGACATCTTGAATCGCACCCATAATTTTTGTCACTTTGCCGATGTCCACCCATTCGAAGTCCATCCGAATGCCGTAGAACGGGGCATTGTCGGCGACTAATTTGGGGAATAAGTCACCGCCGATATCAAATTCGACCCCTGAGGGAATGTATTTAAAGATTTCGGGCTCAAAAATATAAATACCGGTATTGATGTCGGTGCTCAAAGCCTCTTCGACCTTGGGTTTTTCTTGGAAGGACTTGATCCGGCCATGCTCATCGGTGACGACGACCCCATAGCTAGGCACCTGTTTGAGGGGAACAGATTGCATCACGATGGTAGCGATAGAGCCCTTTTCACGGTGTTGGCGCAGGGCCTCAGTTAAATCCAAATCAATCAAGGCATCGCCACAGAGCACCACAAAGGTATCGTCGAAGAAGGGGTAGAAATCTTGGATTTTTCGCATCCCCCCCGCAGAGCCCTGGGCCTCCCCCACCAGCTTGCCGTCGACAATGCGGCCCTCAAAGGAGTAAGCCAGCTCCACCCCAAACCGTTGGCCATCGCGAAAGTAGCCTTCAATTTCATTGGCCAGATGGCTGACATTCACCATGATTTGATCAAACCCATGATGGCGGAGCAGCTCCAGCAAAAACTCCATGACGGGTTTTTGCAAGATGGGAATCATCGGTTTGGGGATGGTGTAGGTAATGGGACGTACCCGAGTTCCCTTACCTGCGGCCAAAATCATGGCTTTCATAGGGTATCTATCCTCTTTTGCGTCTCTCAGATGTGGTTTGGAGCAGGGCTACAAGGCTGGGGACCTGATTTCCGTCAATCAGCCCAACAACCGATCGGGGGTGATGGCAAGCTCACGCCCCAGGATAACGTTAACGGTTATGGAAACGCGGTAAAACCTCTGACAACCAATGGTATAGGACTCAGATGCCCGGAAAACCCACTCCCTTGTGCAATTAGAGAATGCCCGGTGGTAAGAGTGAGCCCACACTGATAGGTATCAAATCGGTATCAAAACCAGGTGATCTTCAGTCGAGGAGGGTGGAGGAGACCTCAGAGCCCGCTTCGCCGGGCTGCTCGTGTTTGAGATTGCGGACCTGCAAGTCCTGATAAAATTCCTGTTGGGACAGCTCTACCTTGGACTGGGCCGAAAGGTAGAGTAGACCCCAAAAAATCCCGACGCGGTCATGTTTGACCGCCGCCTCTGGGGTGTCGAACTCGTCATCTTGGTTGAGAATTTCGGGGCGGTAGCTGGGCCATTGCCGGAGCAGTTCTTCAAAATCGAGCCAGCTAAATTCCGCTTCAATATCGTCCCAATATTGATCAATAAAGGCTTCTAGGGCAGCGGCAATCTCAGAGAGATTTTCTTGGTGGGCCAGTTGGGTAATGGCTCGCACGGCCTGACGCGTGGGCTGGGGTCGGGCGCGGCGGGCACGGATGCGGGGGGGCTGGTCATCCATCACCGTTGCAATGGTTTCGAGCTGCTCGATCAGCTCTTGCAGGGTGACTTGGCGACGTTCGGGGGGTGGGGCGATCGCCCGCCGAT
>JAQCKL010000456.1 GCA_027592485.1 Cyanobacteriota bacterium | reverse complement strand
CGAGGGTTCCTCATCCGCCAGCAAATTCCGCACCCCCATAATCGAAATCGTAAACACCACCACCTCAAAAATCGTGTCATAGAGGCGGTTGCGAAAGATGATGCCCGATACGGCATTGGGCACGCCAGTGTCTTCGACCACCATCCCGACAATGGACAGCTCAGAGGTATCCATGACTGGATTCGGAAACACCAGCATCTTGATATAGATGGCAATACCAGCAGCAATGTAGATCCACTTCATGGTTCAGCTCTTAATGGGGTTGGTGATCCCCTCCTGGGAGGGGTGTCCGTTAGGACGGGGCGGATTCTTCCTGGGAGGGGTGCCCGGAGGGCGGGGTGGGTTCCTCCAGGGCTCATAGAGCGAGAGGGGCAGCAACGGGCCTTAGCCTAAATCTTGGCCGTTTTTTTAGGAGCTTCCCCAGCAGTGACATAACCCAAGCTCGCCAGCTCAGGGGGGAGCTCAGGCGCGATCAGGTCATAGAGCCGCTGGAGTCGGGTCTGAAGTTGATAGGGCGGGGCCTCGGCAGGACCCGGCTGCGAAAGGAAGCAAGTGGTGTGAATTTCCTTGGTGGCCAGTGCTGTTTTTAAGGCATCCAGATCGGGATAAGGCACCCATTCCAGGCGCAGGTGATATTGGCTCAAAGGCTTACGCAATGCCGATGGGAGGGGATGGGTGGCGTGAGTGGTGATGTCTCCAGCATCGTCGGCCAAGATGCCCACGCGCATACTCATCGACGATCGCACCGCCACCGCATAGAGGGTAATCGACAGCATTGTCCCCACCAGCGCTTCGGTTAGGGCCACATCCGCCGCCCCAAACAGGGCGTAGACCAGCGCTGCCACCGCCCCCAAAATGCCGCGAATCACTAGGGCATGGTAGGGGTTGACCTGCACCACCAGCATGGTGGCGGTGAGGGGCAGCAACAGGGCAATGGCCACCACATAAAAGTTGTCTGCGGTAATCAGATCAGCCATGGTTCCCTCCGTCACGCACCGCTTCACCGTTCACCGCATCGTCGCTGCTCGAACAGTAGGCCAGTACGTAGCCCAACACCGTATTCCAAATCGCTAGGGAAATTAGGGCCAGCACTAGCAGCGGCCATTCCCGAGGGATTTGTAGCAACAACCCCACCACAATGGCCATAGAGCCCAAGGTGTCGGCCACCGATAAACTGTGGAGCTTAAACAGCACCGAGCGATGACCCAAGAGGGGCCAAGTTCCCCAAAACCAAAAGACAATGCCAACGCCAATGCAGAAGTAACTGAGGGTGACCAACGGAATCTCTGCATCCGTTTGAGCACATGGGCCAAGAGCATCAGACCCGCATTTCCCACGCTTAAAATCAACACACCGACCAAGCCAATCATCCAGTCATCTCGCAAAACTGACACCACTAAAATCATGATTGAGGTTTTGCTGGCGATGCTGGCAAACGCCAGCATTTTTTGCCAAATATCCTCATCTTGACAAGCCTCATAAATGGGAATCAGCAGGGCGAAAATCATCGCGATTAATATCCAGTTCATCACCCCCTCCTTAAATTGAAAACCAAAACCTTAAAATTCAAAATTTTCTTCTCCCATTCATGCCAATAGCATCCCAAAGAGTGAAACCAAAACCAAACTCATCACCCCAATCAGGTTTTCAAGGCGCTCGATTCCTTTCGGCAGTTGGAGGCAAAGATCTTTCAAAAATAATCTGTAAACCAGCCACCCCAGGCTGACGGTGAGGATTGCTTTGATGATGTTACCCATCTGGTATGTTTCCAAATGTAGGCCCGTCGCTATGATCAGTGCGCCCAGTAACACCATGATTGCACCCCAAAAGCCAGAAGCAGATTTTGCAATATCAACTGCAATAGTTTGGGTTTTAAAGGGTAAAAAAATGAATTTTGAAAAGGCGATAGCGGTTCCCAAGGAGGCTACCGTCATCACCACCATCTGCGGCGGAGCGAGGTCCTTCAACGTTAGGGCTTTTGCCCCAAACCCAGCGAATAGCGGAAATCCTGAGATGGATAGACTGGGGATGGCGATCGCTAACCCGAGTTTTCTAGAGATGAACTGAGCCTGTAGCGTTTGAAAGTTACGGCTGGGTAAGCTCCCCGCAATTAAAAACAGTGCGGCTTTGGCTAAACCATGGGTCAACGCATAAAATCCGGCCGCAGCCGGGGCCGCCAACACGAATCCCAACTGCGAAATCGTGCTGGCCGCCAGCATCCGCTTGGTATCTTTCTCAAGGATCGCATAACTCACGCCGAGGAGCGCCGTTGCCACACTAAAAGCCTGCAACATTGGCAACAGCTCCGGCACCATCAGGGCACAGCGCACCAATGGGAAAATGCCGGTGTTAACGACCACCCCTGACAATAGGGCCGACACCGGGGTCTCTGCTTCCGAGTGGGTCAAGGGTAACCATAGCCCCGACACAAAAATGCCACCTTTGGTCAGTAATCCCAGGAAAATAAAGGCCACGGCTTCAGTCGGAGCAGCTCCCAAGCCAGCAAAGGCAAAAGATTTGCTGGCCTGATAAACCAGCACCGCTCCAATCAGGTAGAACAGCATTGCCGTATTGCTAACAAATAGGTAGCGCAGCCCCACCCAAATAGAGCGATTGCTGCGGGGATACGTAATTAGCAAAAATGCGGCAATGCTGATCACCTCCAGAGCCACATACACACTGATGAAATCGGCGCAGATAAACACCGAATTGACGCTGCCGTGGAGAATGATGGCCTGGGTGTAGAAAAATGCCGATTTGCCTTTCTGCCAGCAATAGAGCATCACCGCCGCTGTCACCAGTCCATTGGTGAGGATAAAGAAACCGCTGAGGGAATCCACCATGAGGGTGACGCCAAAGCGATTCAGCAGCACCAAGGTTAGATCGGCAGGCGCTAGCAACTGCCAGCACCCGTAGCCGATGGAAGTTGACGCCACGGCCAGGGCCAGAGCCCGATCCAGCTTAGGCAGCAGATAGATGCCAAACCCCACTAAAAACGGTAGGGCAATCCAAATAGTCGTGAGGGTGGTCATGGATGATTACTCGTGATCAGCAACTAGTTCATGATTCCTGTGCTTCCTGATGCTTGACGGCTTGGCCCTTAAGTCTTTTCCGTCGCCGCACGCGATGTACCTCATAGCGGCCATCTTCGTGATATTTCAGCACGATGGTTTTGGGCGTAAACGTAATCAGAAAAATATCCAGAAAGATCAGTCCAGGAGTGCGATTGGGCTTCACCTGTTCCATCACCACATCTTCCCGACTGTGGGGCCGCACCATAATTTCAACGGCTTCAAAAAAAGCCTGGGGAATCGCTACAATAATTTCCCACAGCACATGCAGCCAATCCTTCAGTACAGCCGGGAAGGTGGGGCTTCTGGGTAATAGGAGCGCCACCGCAACCCCGATGATGATATTGGCCGGACTGACATCGGCGGTGAGCAAAAACCAGATCGTGAGCCGCAGCACTAAATCGAGAAATCCAATCATGCCAGCACCATCCCAAACAGCAAAACGAGTACCAAACTCATCACTCCAATTAAGTGCTCAAACTTCTCAATGGCGCGGGGGAGTTTGATCGAGAGCTTCTGAAAGATCAGTCGGTAGGCGAACCAGCCCAGGGCACTGGTGAGCAACGGTTTGACCGTGTTGGCCAGGGTATAGGCGTCGTAGTAAGCACCATTAGCCAAAAATAACCCCCCTAGCAAAATCACCATGGCAGGCCAAAACCCTGGCTTGGGGCGGCCTTCCCCCCCTCGGGGCAAAAAGATGAACTTGGCAAAGGAGATGGCGGTGCCCAAGGCGGCAATGTTCATGGCGATCACCTGCCAGGGCAAGAGGTTTTTCATGGTCAGCACCTTGGCCCCAAAGCCAGACAATAGCGGGAAGCCAGAAATTGAGAAGCTGGCCAAGACCATAGCAACCCAAATCGGGGTGGCAATGGGCGTTTGTTGCAGCGCTTTAAAGTTGCGGCTGGACAGGTTGCCCGCAGTCAGAAATAGGGCTGATTTAACCAAGCCGTGGGTGAGGGCGTAGAAGCCGCCCACTTCTGGGGCAGCTAGGACAAACCCCAATTGGGAGACGGTGTGGAAGGCCAGCATCCGCTTGGTGTCTTTTTCAAACACGGCGTAACCCACCCCCAGCAGGGCGGTTCCCACGCCAAATAAGCGCACCACCGGGTCAATCTCTGGCACCATCAGGGCACAGCGCACCAGGGGGAAAATGCCGGCTTTGACCACTACCCCCGACAGCAGCGCCGACACCGGCGTCTCTG
>JAQCKL010000455.1 GCA_027592485.1 Cyanobacteriota bacterium | reverse complement strand
TGACGGCTGGGGAGCGGGTAATAGGCCTGATACTGGTCGTCACTCTGGGTATCTTGGATACTTACAAATAGCCGCTGGGCTTGAGTGTTTTCGACATTAATGATGAATTCTGGTCTCGGAGAAGCGGTCAACCCTAAGTATGCTTCTGGTGCTAAAAGTGTCACCCCTGCTTCCAAGGTTAGGGGGTCTACGGCGCAATTGCCACCGTCCCGAGAGGCCCCGCCGGTCGTGTCGTGGGGCAACCCTTCCTCGGGGGGATAGAACTGCAGCGTAAAGGCATCCTGGGCTGCAGTCGCTGGGCTGTCAGCGATAGCAGATTGAGTCCCTCCCCAGAGGCACAGGGGTGAGAGCAACAAGAGAGCAGCGAGTTTTAGAGTGTGCTTTTTCATGGGGAGAGCAGAAATGAAGAACTTGGCCGGCTTAGGTCGATTTGAGAGGCTCAAAATTGAGAGGCTCAAAAAGAGGACTAAGGAGAAAGTAGGATTTTTAGGTTGCTTAAGCTGATTGCCATTTCCTACGTATATGCACTCACAATAGCCAAAGAAAGTGACAAAAATGTGACATCAAGCCCAGGTTCATCAAAACTTTTTGTGTGTGAAGTCTACAGCCAATTCCCGACTAAAATGAACGGTGCCCAATAGAAGGGATGACTATAGTTAGAACTGTGGAGTAAATCGAGTTGAGTTCTCTTGAGGGCATCAGCTTTAGAGATCCCTTTCTCCTGGTTCAAATAGGTATAAAAGCCAGATATCAGATCTGCTGTGGATCGGTCATTGACGGACCATAGGGTCGCCAGGGTACTCCTGGCACCAGAACGCACAGCTAATCCCGCTAATCCGAGGGCGGCGCGATCGTCTCCCTCAGCCGTTTGACAGGCACTCAGCACTAATAATTCAATGGGTTGAGTCACTTGGGGCAGGTGATCCCGCACCAATATTTGAAAGTCGCGAATATGTAAGGTTTGATCCCAACTGAGCAGGAAGGTGTCCTCTAATTTAGAGCTAAATTGGCCATGGGTCGCCAAGTGAACAATCGGTGAGCCGGATCGCTCAATACCGGCTTCTAAATTGCCACGGGTAAAGGTTTCATTGAGGAAAATCTGGGTAGGAAACTGGCTCGCAATGGCATCCACTTCTTGCGTGACACCCGGTAGGGCTGGGAAACCTTGACGCGATTCGGTCAGTGCCCCCAACAAGACATTCAGGTTGGTATCTGCCAGGGGACGGGGAGCGAGGAGTTGTAACCCTGGGGTAAGGGCAACATCAAACTGCTCAATCAGATACTGCTCGCCATCATAAAGGGCAGCCATCGGAATATTTCTCAAGGCCCCATCCAAAACAAAGACCAAGGTCTTGATGTCGCTTTGCTTTAAGGTGTCAAGGATAGGTGTAATCAGCCAGTCATAGACTTGGTGAGACAGTTGCAGACGGACCTGGTTCGAAAAGATTGGATTGAGAGATTCATGCAATTCGTCGGTGATCCGATTGAGTTCTGCCTCGTTGATCGGAATGGATTGATGTTGGAGGGGCTGCCCTGGCATCGAGGTGATCACCACTAATCGCTCTGGCAGAATGACGGGATAGACGATCGCCGCCTGCGGATCAACGTCGTCAATTTGCTGGGGTTGAATATCCAGACAGGCCGAACGGAAAAAGTTCTGGAGCTCAGCCAGCTGTAAGTCTTCGATCACCTGTCGGGCCAGGCTGAGATTTACGTCGCTAATCACCCCTTTTGCCTGGTTCAGATCAGCGGCGTCACCGCTATCAGCGGTCAGTAAGTCCACCAGTTCCCGATACACCGGCTCAACCGCATTGCGAAAGGAAAACTGTACGGTGCTATCGGCTGTGAGCAGGCTGGCACGAATCTGCTTCAAGGTTTCAAAGGCGGCGGTATAGGCCACGATCGCCTTTCTCGTCAGCTCAGCTCGCTCGGGTCCCCCTAGAGCCGCTTGGGATTGGGCCTTAAGCAATCTTCCTTTCTGCCATTGCCAACGGTAGGCAATGTCCCCAGCGTTGACCACCTGAGACAAGGTCAACGCCTGCTCGGTCAGATTTAAGGCATCGGTAAACTGCTGGGTTTGTTCGTAGAGGTGACCGAGTTGCCCCAGGGCATAGCCCTCTGCCCGTTGATCCGGGATCGCCCGGCTCTGACGAACGGCAGTGGCCAAGTACTGGGATATCGATTCAGGACTGCTCATGGCTCGGAGGGTCGGCCCCCATTGCGCTTGCACTGCTGGGGATAACCCCTGTAGCTCTTGAAGGCTGGCGGCTAAATTAACCTGGGCATAAATCCCTTGGCGGCTGGGGGTGAGATTACTGACCAAGGGGGCCACTAAGCTGAGTTGGGTTTGCAGTGCCGACCACTGCTCGGATTGAATCAGTAGGGGCAGCGCATTGAGACGGGCCGTGGCTTCTGCCAACCCGCTGGTGGATTGATTGGCCGCAACAAGATAGGCGTTAATCGCATCATCAAACGCATTGGTGCCTCGATAGGCATTGCCGAGACTCAGCCAGGTGTCACTCAGCTCACCGGTATTTTGGATGCGCTCTGCCAGGGCGATCGCTGCTTTCAGCACCATCTTGGCTTCCTCCAAGTTACCGGTGATTTGGAAAACATTGCCTAAGCTTTTTAAGCCTGCCACTTTCAGGGGGGAGTCGGGCAATGCTTGAATTTGCAGGTTCACCTCATCCAACTCTAGGTAGGCTTGCCGGTAGAGTCCCAGGGCCTGCAATGCCTGGATTTGGTTAATGCGGCTACCTAGGGTGCCACTCTCGTCGGCGACTTGCCGGTACAGGTGTTCGGCCCTTTGCCAGGTATCGTAGGCCGCATCGGGATCGCCCATGGCAAGCTGCAGACTGCCCTGGGTGTTTAGGGTTTGGGCTCGCAGCGCCATCCCTTGACCGGTCTGCCCACCCATACGGTCTAAGAGGGAAAAGCTTTGGGCGATCGCGGCCTCGGCGGCAGACCAGGTTCCCAGTTGTTGATAGGTGGCACTGAGGGCATTGAGTACCGCGATCTGGTTGGGGCGATCGCCCTGCTGGGCAAAGCCTTCATAGGCCGATTCCCATAGGGTTCGGGCCTGCTCATACTGACCGTTTTGATAGGATCGCTGGGCCTGCTCCTGTAGCGCGCTAGGGCTAGCGCTTCCCTGGGCGGTAATTACGGCGGTTGCAGGTTCTGTCGCCGCGATCGGGCCGGCCACCCCAACCACCAGTAAAACTCCCAGCAGGATCCCCAGGCCCTGCCGCAGCCAACGATACCGCTTGCCCGTGAGCCAATGGTTCATGACCTATCCCCTCCCGCAATATTGGGCTTGATGACTGGCCACAAACGTATCCCCGGTGAGCACCGTGGGCTCGGCCACTAGAACAAGCTGTCCTTGATCATTGGTTGCCCAACCCTGGGCAGCCACTATCGCCAAGGGCTCATTCTCTGGCTGGGGCGCTGCCGGGGCAGACACCACCACGCTGTCGATCTCTGAGGCAGCGCGGGTATCCACCCAGATGTTTTGGCCAGTAAGTCCGTAGGTTGGGTCCGAGGGCAACCCGCCCGCCCCGGCAAGCACCAGCTCATTATCGGTCAACCGTTCACAGGAGGCGATCAGTTCTTGGGTGTCTTCAGGTGCTTCCTCATTGGACTCGGCTTCAGGGGATGCGTCTCCGGTCTCGTTGATTTCGACGACCCCGTCGAAGTCTGCACCCAGACCCGACCGGGCGGTGATGCGGGTGTTGGGGGCCACGGCCAGAATCGCCGTGTTGATGGTGATGCGCCCCCCGGCACTGTTAACCGAATCCGCCGTAATGGCGCTATTGTTCAGCATCGTCAGGGTGCTGAGGTTAGCGGTGACATTGCCGCCAGGGGCGGTTCCAGCTGCGTTGGTGGTGATGCGGCTATTGTTTAGGGTCAGGGTTTGAGCGTTGACCGTAATGCTGGCGTTTCTGTCGCTGATTACATTGGTACGGGTATCCGCATTTAAGGTACTGCCGTTATCCAACGTGACATTTTGAGCGGAGATCGTCAGGTTACCGGCTGGTCCTGTCCCTGATGGCAAGGTTGAGGCAGGGTTGCTGGGGTTGTTACTGGCGCTGATGGTCGCCCCATCACGAATGAATAAATTACCGGCCTCAACGGTAATATTGCCGCCAGCGGCAGGCCCAAATAAGGCGCTGCTAAACAACCCACTGCGGCCAGAGGCATCGCCTCCCCTCAAATCAATTTGTTCTGAGGCTCGGACAATTAAATTGCCCCCATTGCTTGCCGGATTCGTGCTGAGG
>JAQCKL010000454.1 GCA_027592485.1 Cyanobacteriota bacterium | reverse complement strand
AGAGGGGGGAAGTTGTTTTTCAGCCAGGGGAAGCGTGAAGTGGAACTGACTGCCTTGGTCTCGCCCCGCCGAGGTAGCCCAGATCCGGCCTTTCAAACCTTCGATAATTTGACGGCACATAGCTAGTCCCAGGCCCGTGCCCCCCGCCGTTCGGCGCAGTGCCCCCTCTTCTTGATAAAAGCGATCAAAGACGGTTTCTAAGCGATAGGTTTCAATGCCGCGACCATTGTCTGCAATCGTGACCTGCAAGGTCGATTCATCAATATGTTGAGTAGAGATGACGATTTCACCGGCCACCTCAGTAAACTTGCACGCATTGTCTAGGAGCTTGGCAATCACTTCTACCACCCACTCGCCATCGGCTCGAATCAGCGGTAGTTGGGGCGGCAGGTCAACGCGAATCTTGGGGCAGTCACCACCGCTGAGATAGCGGGCTTGAATGCTGCTCAAGGCCAAATCAATACATTCCCCGATCTCCAACACTTCCAGATCCCATTGAATCTGTCCCCCTTCCAATCGGGATAGGGTGAGGAAATCCTGAACCAGTTTGCGCATCCGTTCAGCATCTTCGAGGGCGGAAGTCAGCATCGTGGACTGCAGTTCTGCAGGCATGTCGGGCTCTGAAGCCAGGCTTTCTAAACAGACTTGGATTGTAGAAAGGGGGGTACGCAGCTCATGGCCCGTAATCGCAATCAGGTTGCTGCGGGTTTGCTCTAGGGCAGCCAGTTGTTGATTGAGGTCTTGGAGGTGGGCATAGGCATCAGCTTGAATCAGCGCCACACTCAGTTGCGCGGCCACGGCTTCCACCAGGCGGCGATCGCCCTCTTGCCAGGTCTCGGGGGGCGATTGGCAGTGGTGTAGTTCAATCACCCCTAACAAGCGCTGCTGATGGATGAGAGGCACAATCAGCCAAGAACGAATGCCCCATTCCTCGATTAAGGCCTGGAGGCCAAGCAATTCATCGGCGTATTCAGGGTCAGGCTCAGCGGTATCGGGAATCACAATGGTGTCGCGATCGCGACGGGCTCGATTAAGCAGCGGATTCTCCGCCAAGGGCCAGACTGTCCCCACCAAAGAACCCACCTCCCCATGGCGATACTCATAGCGAATCGTCACCCCCATTTCAGCCGGATGGTAGCGATAGACCACACCACGGCAAGCCTGTAGGGCTTGGCCCAATTCATTGACAGCGAGCTGAAAGATCTTACCCGGATCTAAAGAGCGGCGAATTACCGCCGTAATCGAGTTAATCAGCCGTTCGCGGCGCTCTTGGGTAGAGATGGCTTTGTACGCCTTGAGCAGCTTGTACTGATCCGCCTGCAGGTAGGTCACCAGCCGCTGGGTAAAGGGATCAGCCTCCAGGGTATTGATTTCTGGCCTCAAGGTTAGGGCGGCTTCATCCAGGTACCGCCGCTTGGCCAGGGCCACCTTATCTTGGAGGTCAGGACTGTAGTCCAGAATGCGATCCAGCAGGATCAGCGCTGCATATTGACTCACCTGGGCATCTTGGGTCCAGATGCCCTCAAATCGACGGGTTTGCTCCGGTGCAATGCCACCACCATTAGTACTACGGCGCACTGAAGCTGCCGGATCGCGCTCCCGGCAAATTAAGCAGGAATGATACTGCTTACCTAAGACCACCAGGTTCCATTCCTGGGTAAAGATATCATCCTTGTCAAAGGCAATGGTTTCGTAGCCATCGGACTGATCTGCAAAGCTAGTCCCGGCGGCAGAAAGCACGTAGACCTGATCGGTCAAGCCAGCAATGCGCTCATAGCGATGGGCTTCTTGCCGATAAAAGCGCTCTTGCTGAAAACTCGCAATCACCAAGGGTTTTCCCATCCCGGCCAACACCTGGTCTTCCATGGCATGGGACAGGGCGGTCAGGGAGGCCTTGAAAAAAAGTTGCGATCGCAATTGCGGAATAGCCTGCAATAGCGTTTCCACAGCAGAAACCGAATGACGCATAAATCGGGTCGTCAGCCTCGGTATGGGGATAGCAGCAACAATGCGTTCTCTAAAACCAACGCTAGAGAAACACGGTCAATCAGATTACTCAAAAAGTCGAAAATTGCTGGAAGGTATACCGTAACAGGCTTAGGCCTCTACAAAGCTCAATTTGTTACCAATATCCACTTGGATTCTTACCCTGCAAAAAAGCGTAGGAACCCAGGCAGTCACCCAGATTCCTACGCTCCTAGAGAGTCTCAGCGAATAGCCCCATCGGACTAAACGGTGATCAACTCAGAGAAATGGCTAAACACCACTCATGTCGCTAGTGTCCTTGAGGAAGCCACTGTAAGCTTCCATGCCGTGCTCGCTGATATCGAGACCCTTCATCTCTTCTTCGGGCTCCACTCGGATACCGACAGTAGCCTTCAGAACCATCCAGAAGATGCTGGTTACAACAACGGTAAATAGACCAATCGTCAGAACACCCAGAATTTGGGAACCCAACTGACCAAAACCACCCCCGAAAAAGAGACCGGCCATGGAACCTTCTGCACCGCCTTGGGTAAAGTTGTTGGGATTGGCAAATAAGCCCACCGCTAGCGTGCCCCAAATACCATTCACGAGGTGAACGGAAATAGCACCAACCGGATCATCAATTTTGATGCTGTCAAAGAAGCCGACCGCAAAGACCACTATGATCCCAGCAACCAGGCCGATAATCACTGCACCGACATAGCCGACCACATAGCAGCCAGCGGTAATGCCCACTAGGCCAGCCAGGATACCGTTGATGATCATCGATAGGTCGGGCTTACCGCTCAGAATCCAAGCGGTAAACGTTGCCGAAACACCACCAGCCGCTGCGGCCAAGTTGGTAGTTACCGCAATGAAAGGAACTGCGGTATCAGCAGCCAATTCAGAACCAGGGTTGAAGCCGAACCAACCAATCCACAGAATCAAGCAACCCAACATAGCAATGCTCATGTTGTGACCAGGGATGGCATTCACCTGGCCATCTTGATATTTACCAATCCGGGGGCCGAGGAAAGCGGCACCCATCAGGGCGGACCAACCGCCCACGGAGTGGACCACGGTGGAACCCGCAAAATCATGGAAGCCAGCGCCACCGAGCCAACCATCTCCACTCCACACCCAGTGGCCAGTGATGGGGTAACAGATGCCTGTGAGCAACAGGCTAAAGATCAAGAAAGCATCAAACCGGATGCGTTCAGCAACCGCACCAGACACGATGGTGGCTGCTGTGGCTGCAAAAGCAGCTTGGAACAAGAAGAAAGTGTCTTTGGTTAGACCAGCACCCGTTTCTAAGCCATAGACTTCAGGCGCACCGGTCAGGAAGAACCCGCCACCGCCAATGAAGCCACTACCGCCACCAAACATGAGGGAGAAACCCAATGCCCAGAAGGCGAGGGTAGCTAGGCCAAACACAATCAAGTTCTTAGAAAGAATATTGACGGCATTCTTTTGTCGGCAAAAACCAGTCTCCAACATGCCGAAGCCGGCATTCATGAAAATCACCAGAACAGAGGCGATGACAACCCAGATGTTGTCCAAAACCATCTGAACATCAGCCGCAGTCATTTCATCCTGGGCATGGGCAGACAGACCCCAAGCCCCGACAATCACTAAAGCCAGGGGAATGCAAGCAACCCAATTCCAGCCATTGCGCTTGCCGAAGAACGATTGAATCGTCTCGGAAATCGGGGGCACACTGGTCGCCCAGAAAGAGGAAGATGCCGATCGCCGCTTCCGGGCTCGAGCATTCTTACGTAAAACTAATCTAGACATCTCGACAAACGTCCCTTCAACACACTTATTAGACAGCGAACACGGCCTCAATGGTCGGTGGTCAGTCCGTCAAGACAACCCACCACCTGCGCAAGGAATCCCTAGAGCAATAACCAGGGCCACAGGTCAATGGACACTGAGGGGTCGATCACCCGTGAGCATCTCAGGAATTGTTCCAGCTTGTCCACTCATCCCATTGCAGGGAAGACTAGGCAAACCAGGCAATTCACCAATCACCATGAGTACACACGATTCCACCAAGTCTAGGCCTGACAAGTTGTATCACCCTATACGTTTTGTGGAATGAGCTCTGGGGTTTACCGCTGTTGACGCGCAATTTTACTGCCATCGCGGTATGTAGATCGCTGGATCTCGGGAGATTATCGCGGCAACTGCAGGGTTTGAGTCCAGCGCTAGCGAAGTATCTTAATTTTTCGTAACTACCTAGGTCCCTGCTACCAATGTTGGCGTTTTACCCTGTACGGCATTAGAGAGAATCTCAAGGAGATTCAGGCC
>JAQCKL010000453.1 GCA_027592485.1 Cyanobacteriota bacterium | reverse complement strand
CTTAAGAGATGCGATGGAGCACGTTCTCAAGGTGGTAACGTCTTAACCTAAGTGGCGACGGCTATATTTAAGCGGACCTTATATCAGACCCTCCCTGTGGCTACAATATCTTGCATAAAGCCGTCAACCCTGGGCCAATCGCTGCCGGAGTTGTACGGGGGTTCGCACCAGCAAATCAACGGTAAAGTTAGGATCGGTTGCGCCTAATATTACGGATGCTTGGCGAAAGGGATACCCCTCAAAGGGCAATATCATCACCCTGGGCGTAGGAGCCAAACAGCATAATTTTATCGGGGTTAAACTGTTCGGCAATTGGCTGGCTCAGGGCTTCGATTTGCTGTATTTCAATTATGGGTGGGCTCCAGCACTGGTTTTAATTCTAAGATCTTGATTGCCCGGCCTGCACTCCCCCAGCGTGCAGGCCGGGCATTTGTATCTCCCCTCCCTAGGCAGGTTTGCATGGCATCCATTCCGGCATTTTTTAGAGAGCCTGTGATCACCTTTATGGTTTTGCTGGCGGTGATTCTGGTGATCCCGCCCATTTTTGAGCGGCTGCGGTTGCCCGGCTTGGTGGGGTTGCTCGTAGCGGGTGTGGTGCTGGGTACCAGCGGCCTGAATGTACTCAGCAATGAGTCTGAGATCATGAAGCTGTTTGCCGATGTCGGCAAGATTTATCTGATGTTTGTGGCGGGGTTAGAGATTGACCTGAAGCAATTTCGCCGCACCCGCAATCGTTCCCTCGGGTTTGGGGGCACCACCTTTGCGATCCCACTGATCACGGGCCTGCTGGTGGGCCGGTTGTTTGGCTTTGACTGGAACGCCTCGGTGCTGATCGGTTCTCTGCTGGCCTCCCATACCCTGCTGGCCTACCCGATTGTGCAGCGCTTGGGGGTGGTCCATGACGAGGCGGTGACGGTCACCATTGGGGCCACCATTTTTACCGATATTGGGGCGCTGCTGGTGTTGGCGGTTTGTACCGGGGTCAACAAAGGGGATTTTTCGACCCTGAGTCTCGTCACCCTGGTGGGGGGATTGGGCCTTTACGCAGTAGCGGTATTGTTTGGCCTGGATTGGCTGGGCAAAGATTTTTTTCGGCGATCGCGGGATGATCAGGGCAACCAGTTTTTATTTGTATTGCTAGCGGTTTTCGTGGCTTCGGTCAGTGCCCAACTGGTGGGGGTCGAAAAGATCGTGGGGGCCTTTCTGGCAGGACTGGCGGTGAATGACGTGGTGGGCAACAGCCCCGTCAAGGAAAAGGTGGAATTTGTGGGCAGTGTCCTATTCATTCCGATCTTTTTTGTCAGCATGGGACTGCTGCTAGATGTCCATGCCTTTCGGGATTTGTTTACCTCCATCGGTCTGCCGTTGGCGATTGTGACAGGGTTGGTGACCAGCAAGTTCTTGGCCGCCTGGGTGTTGAAGCCCCTATTTGGGTATAGCTGGGCTCAAACCCTGACCATGTGGTCCCTCTCACTGCCCCAGGTGGCGGCCACCTTAGCGGCGGCATTGGTGGGCTATGAAGCTCAAATCATTAACCAGGAGGTGTTTAGCAGCGTCATTTTGCTAATGTTGGTCACCGCCGTGTTGGGGCCTCTGATCACCACCCGCGTTGCCGCGAAGCTGGCCCAAGATCTACCGCCGATCAATGCCCTGGAAGACAATATGCCGGGCTGGTTAGAGGTCACCGAACCGCTCCAGTTGGCGACAGATTTTACCGTTGTTTCATTACCGTTGTGGTGCCGGTCTACAACCCGAAAACGGAGCAGCATCTGCTCGAAATGGCCGCTGTGATCGCCCGCCACCAAGGGGGCACGATCATTCCCTTGGCGATCGCTAAGGCCCAGGCCCATATGGCCTCTCCCCAGCTCACGCGATCGCTGCAGCGCTGCCAACGGCTCATCACCACAGCCAAAACCGCTTGCCTAGACCTCGGCGTCAAGGCCGAACCCCAGCTCCGGATTGAATATGACGTGGCCCAGGGCATCAGCCACTTTAGCCGCGAGGTGGAGGCCAGTTTGATTATTCTGGGCCTCGGTCCTTATCTGGGCTTCCGGGCGCAACTGTTGGGCAACATCACAGACCAGGTGCTGGGGGCGTCCCATTGTTTGGTGGCGATCGCCCGCCTACAAAAGTCGCCATTGGCCTTCCAGCAGATTCTCGTGCCGGTGGAAAATTTCACCACCGCTACCCTGCAAGCGGTCCATTTTGCCCAGGGGCTCGCCGCCGCCAACCAAGCCATGCTCACCCTGCTGCACATCTGCCAACCCCAAACCCCTCGCGACCAAAAAGATTGGGCCAGGGAACAGCTCACCCTGATGGTGCAGGGCTTAACCCTACCGGCGGATTTAGTGCGGGTGCAGGTGGTGGTAGCGAAGGAAGTGATCTCTCGGATTCTGCGAGAGTCGAAAAAGCAGGATTTGGTGGTGCTGCGATCGCGGCGGCAACGGGTGGGGGCCGACGGCTTGCCGCTTAGCGAAGTGACCTTTCCGTTATTGCAGCGCTTGACCTGCTCCGTTGTAATTTTAGGAGACTCCCAAGCGCAGCCGGACTTGTGAGGATAGAGGCCAATGGCTCAATCCGGCAACGGCATTTGCCCACGGCTTACCCGTCGCTCACCCGCCCTAATAGGGCCTCAATGCAGTGCAGGAGTTGGGCTTGATCCCAGTTTTGGTACAGGGTTGCCGCGATGGCACTTCCGCCTGCAGCCATGCCTTCCTTCACAAACCCTTGCTCGTAACAGCGCAGTTGCGGATAGCGCGAGGTTTGAAAGGAGAGCTGGGTCGAGATGAGGGCGGCATCGCCCACCAGTTGGGCCAACCCCACCGCATCACTGGTGCCATCCTCAATGACCCATCGGGTTGTCCCCACCATGATTCGCCCCGGATACCACCGGAGGTGATGGTAAGCGGCGATCGCCCGCGCCAGGGCATATACAGCCAACATCTGAGCCCCCCCCGCCAGCAGTACCCCGCCATAGCAACTGGCCGTGAGGGCCATCGCCGCCGCCACCACTTGCATGGGATCCCCGATCGCCGCCACCAGCTTGAGCGGATCAATGGGATCGGTTCCAGAGACTTGCTTGCGCCAGTGGTCTAGACCCTGGGCCACAACCTGATGCTTTTGATCGTGGTTACAGGTGGGATGGCTGCTATTCACCCGGTTCCCCGCCGGGATCCCCAGACCCAGGAGGAGCGCCAGCGCCGTTGTCGTGCCCCCTACCACACATTCCCCCAGCACCACGTAGCTACCTGAGGATTGACGGGCTAGGCGCTGACCCCAACGCTTCCCCTGAAGAAACAGGGTCTGGACGGTGGCGAGGGGCAAAGCTTGCCCTGTGGTTAGGCATTGGGCTGGCCGCCCCCCCAAATTAATGTGCGGCACCGGCGGTGGCACCGGTAGTCCCGAATCAAAGAGCTGTAGCGGAATCCGCTGGGCAGCAATTAAGGCGTGGGTCACCCAGGCCGGTGAAACCCCCGAAACCAAAGGCGGCAAGGGATATGTAGGCTGGGCCTGAGGGCCGTAATATAGGAACTCAGCATCGGCGATCGCAGTGGTGCGGCGATCGGCCGGGCTTGCCCCTGCGGCGGAAATACCCGGAATTAAGCCCGTTTCCGTAAACCCTAAAATACAGGCCAGTTGAGGCCGGTGTCCCCAGTAGCGGCGCAGCCATTGCTGTCCTTGAAGCGATTGGGTATGCACTCGCAGCATGGTCATTCAATCAGCTCTGTCACTTCCCTTCCCTTTAGATTCTTAGCCTGCATCTCGAAAATTTCATACCCAAAGCAGGCTCCCCTGCCCCCAATTCTGAAGGGTTCTGAGCGGAAAATTCCCCAGCAATACGTTCTTCTGACAGTCGGATAAGCTGCGCGAGGGGGCTTACAGCTCTTTCGGCCTATAGCAGTCGCCAGTCCGGTTAGGACAAGACTGCGAGTCACTTTACTGCTGCGCCAGAGATCAGAGCGATCCTAGGGGACCGAAGCCAAGAGGCCTGCGCCATCCCAGAAAAGGAGCCCAGAGAACGGTTAGCTATCTAAGAGACGACGGACCCACAGGGGCGGCGGCGGCATGGGTTCTTTTAATCGCTCCAACAAAAACCAAGACGCCAAATGCACCGTAAATAAATACACGATGGAGCTAATCAAAATCATCACACAGGCCGCCCCTTGCACCACCACCACATTAACGGCTCCCAAGGCTCCAAACCCCAGCAAACCCCAGTTCACAAGAGTTTCGATTCCCCAGGTTAAGAGCTGGGTGACTTGATTCATGGTGTAAACCCAAAGGTCTTCTCCGAGCATGAGCGATAGCAACCAG
>JAQCKL010000452.1 GCA_027592485.1 Cyanobacteriota bacterium | reverse complement strand
ATGCGGTGGGGGGAATCGATGCGGAGCCCCCAGGGCAGGGTCGTGGGGGGACCGTACAGCTCTTGGTTAATGAAATTGCCCCAGCGACCGATCGCTTGGGCTAGGGGTAAACCGAGGGCGATCGCATCCAAATAGATCAGCGCATCGAGCTTGCGGATGCGGCTAAACAGCCACAGGGCGATGCCCCCAAAGATAAACCCACCAAAGATATGAATGCCGCCCCCCCACACCTGCAAAATTTTGCCAGGGTGAGACAAATAATAGTCCAAACCATCCGCCCCCCGAGGGGACTGAATAAAGACGTAGTACAGCCGCGCCCCGATAAAACCAGGGATCAAAATCCAGAACATCATGTCCCAGAGATTATCGGGGTCCTCCCCCTTACGAGCCACCACCCGACTGGCAATCTGCGAGGCCACCAAAATCGCCGTCAGCATCAACAGCCCGTACCACCGGAGGGCGATGGGACCAATCTCAAAAATAATCGGGTCAACGGGAGGATACATAGGCAGGGCACGGCCAACAGAGACGCCCTCTAGGTTAAACCATCCGCTTGCCTTTATTGATCAGGTCCATCAGGTCCGGTTGAAATCACTCCCCAGCCATGCCCCCGCAGTACCCCCGCAGTACCCCCGCAGTGCCCTCTAATTCAGCAACCACTCACCAGATCACAGGCCAGATCTGAACAACCACCACTCACCAGATCACAGGCCAGATCTGAACAACACTGCGCCCGTTGCCGCAGCCGCTCGGGATCTTCTCTGGTTGCCCCACCCTGGGCTTTGAGCAGCCGAGCAGCCTGACCACAGGCTCGAAACCGTTGTGGCGCAAGTGCCATCGCCTGAAGCAGCCCTACCGTGGCGATCAGGGACTTGACATGTTGGGAGCAGGATTCGCCCCCATAGGCCATGCGATGGGCACAGTTAAATCCTTTCCGGGGGGACAAATAGCGCTGATATTGACCGACAGCAGCGATCACCAAGCTGTTCAAGGACAGATTAAGCAACCGTTTTCGCCGTGGTCGGGTGAGATGAAAGGGTCTTAACACTGGCTATCACTCCACCTGCAAACTGGCGGGCAGCGGCGTCAGCGGCTCCGTGACATAGCCTCGGTCCTTGATCAGTTGTTCTAAACGGCGCACCCGTTTGCGGGGGGCGGGGTGGGTGGTGAGAAAATCGAAGTTGGCTCCGGTCCCATCGCTGAGGCGAGTAAAAAAGGCCGTCGCCCCAGCGGCATGGCCATAGATCTGATACAGCAGGGTCAGGCCAAACTCGTCCGCCTGGATTTCTTGCTGTTGGGAAAATTGGGACTGGGCAAAGGTTTCTAGACCGGCAGCACCGATCGAGCCCGCATTGCCAAACAACCACGATGCCAGCACCTGCACCAAAAGGCCCCGCCCCAAGCCCCGGAGATGATCGCGATGGGCGAAGTGGCCCAGTTCATGGCCCAGCACCATCATGATTTCATTCTCGGAATCCGCCTGGGCCAGTAACCCCTGATAAAGAACGATGTGGTCCCCCGGTAGGGCCAGGGCATTGACCGTTTCATCGGGGATGTACAGCAGTTGATAGTTGCGATCGCGGCGCTGCTCTGCGGGCAATTGCCCCTCCAACCGATCCAGCAGTTGGTTTAGGGTGGTTTGGGTATCGGAAGGTTCGGCCTGTTGCTCAAAGGAGGCGGTGGCGATCGCCCCCAACTGCCGCTCCACCGAGGGGGGAATCCAATTGATTACCTGGTTAAACAAAAAGCTAATCGCCAACCAAGCCGCGATTATTAGCCCCACAGACAGCGCAACCAGGGTCACTAAGTGGTGATTTTGAGGGTCCGAATTGTCTTCGCTGTGGGCAGCGGTACCAGGGGGAAGTTTAATCGACATAGGGATATTCGGAGATCCCCCCTGCCCCCCTTGGCAAGGGGAGTGGCAATAGCCGGGGGGATTTTTTCGCCGCCTGCAAACTTGTCACTTGTCTTAGCGCTATCCTAATTGCTCTTCACCGGTCGGAAGGGGGTGATAAAGTTGACCAGGTTATACAACTGACGGGATTGAATCCAGACCCGACCCTCACCGCTGAACCGGCAGACCAACCCCTCTCCGCCCAAAATCCCAGTGCGGAGTCCCTTAAAGGACAGGCCCCCCAGCATTTCGACGTTGTATTCCAAACTGTCTTCAAAGGCGACGATATAGCCCGTATCCACCACGTAGTTGCCCCGCACCGGCACTTCGATAATGGCACCGTAGGAGCTAAACCACAGATCGCCGGTGCCCGTAGTCTTGAGCAAGAACAACGACTCACCGCTAAAGAAGCCCTTGAACCCCTGGAACTTGGTGTCTAGATTCACCGTGGGGCTGGCGGCGATAAACCCTGAGGACTGCACCATCAGCCCCTTGCTGCCATCCAATTGATAATGGCAAACATCCCCCGGCACCCCTGGGGAGAGGTAGAGTTTACCCGGTTTGCCCTGGGCGGTAAATTCGCTCAGAAACAGGGATTCACCGCCCAACATGCGGCCTACCCCTTTCATTAGGCCCCCCTTCATTTTGGATTTCATTGCAATCCAACTGTCCATGGCAGCCATGGCACCGGCTTCAACCACCACCATTTGACCAGCGGACAAATTCAAAATCAGGCTGGCATAGGCCGGGGCATGGTTGACTTCGTAGGCAATCTCACTCATGGCATTCTCCATTGGCATCGGGGCAGCATTTGAGGCGGTTCTGCGGAATGGGGCTTGGGCTAACGGGGCGGCAGCTTGCTACCCACCAATTGACCAAAGGCACCGGGGTTATGGGTTTGGCAATAGAGTTTGCCCTTGCCGGTGAAGCGCATCACCAACCCCTCTCCCCCCAAAAAGGCCCCGATCCAACTGCCCCCGGCCTTGGTAATCGAAAACTGTAGACTCTTTTCAAAGGCGACAATGTGGCCGGTATCGACGATGTATTCGCCATTCACCTCCACCTCGTAAATGCCCCCAAAGGCACTCAGCATCACCAGCCCTTCACCACCGATGTTGAGCCAAAAAATCGACTCGCCGGAGAAGAAAGACTTGAGCCCTTGGAAGCCCAAATCGAGGGTGACCCCAGGGGTGCTGGCCATGTAGCCCGTAGATTGCACCACTAGCCCCGCCGGAGTGAGCTGATAGGGCAAAATATCCCCCATCAGTTTGGGGGCCAGGTAAATTTCGCCGCCGCTGCTGCCGGTGCGGAACACACTCAAGAAAAGCGACTCCCCTGCCAGCATGCGCTTCAGGCCCCCCATCAAGCCGCCCCCTTTGCCCTTGCGGAGGGTGGTGCTGGCCTGGATGTCAGCGCTCATGGCCACCATCGCCCCAGCTTCGGCGTTCAGCTCCTCCTGGGGATCCATCCGCACATGGGCGATCGCGCTATCGGGCTGATGCAGAATATCTAATTCCATCGGTTTCCATCGGTTGTTGATTCCAATTCCATCCAGGCCGTTAGCGCAGCTTGGTCCGTAGGAACTTTGCTAGGCCGTCGATACTGCGGGACTGGAGGTAAATCTTGCCGTTGCCTTCAAGGCGATTAACCAAGCCTTCGCCCGAGGTAATCGATCCGACCAGCCCCCCAGCCATCTGGATATTCATGGTCAGGGCGGGGCTATAGGCCACTAGGTGCCCCGTATCCACCACAAAATCACCCCGCACTTGGTATGCCGAGATGCCCCCATAGGCCCCAAAGAAGACCCGCCCCGGCCCTTTGACCTTGAGGCGAAACAGCCCTTCCCCCGAGAGCCAGCTCTTAAAGCCTGCCCATTGCACCCCCAGGTGCAGCTTTCCCATGTGGGCGATGTAGGCACCGGGCTGGAGGCACATTTCCTCCGTGCCCTTCAGGTCCAGCACTTCGATATCCCCCACGCTGGCCTGGGTCAAGACCAACTGCAAAGCCTCCCGAGTGGGATTAGAAAAGGTATTGACAAAGAGGGACTCACCGCCCAAGAAGGCTTTCATTAGGGCTGGGAAGAAACCTCCAAAGAAGGTCGTGGCCAGGTTGATTTTGCCATCCATGCTGGCCATGGCCCCGGCCTCTGCCGTCAGCTTCTCCCCCGGTTGCAACGCCACAAAGATGGTGGCAAATGCCGGTTTATAGCGAATTTCGTAACTCACAGCCCAAGGTTTCCTGCAATGACGCCTCAAGTGTGCCCAGGGCTCAGGGGAAAGTCATGGGGCTGTTAATGAATCGCTAAGATTCTCGGGATCATTTGGGCCATAGCGCACCCATAGCGCTGGCCCCTTTGCATAAGACACCTCGGTAAGTGTCCCAGGGTCTATCCAGGCTTAATAGCTAGGATCGTGGTTGATGGAACATCTGCATCCAA